>NZ_JANZZD010000100.1:0-323 GCF_026419595.1 Tepidiforma sp.
TTGGCCGCCAGCAGAAAACCGGGCGTGCAGACGCCGCACTGCAGGGCTGCATGTTCAAGGAACTTCTGCTGCAGAGGGTGCAGGCGCCCGCCCACCGCCATTCCTTCGATCGTCTCGATCGTCCGACCTTCCGCTTCAACGCCCAAAACGAGGCAAGAATTGACCAGCACGCCGTCCAGCAACACGTTGCAGGCGCCGCAGTTGCCGTTGTTGCAGCCTTCTTTGGCGCCGGTGAAGCCCAGCACGTCGCGCAGCACCTCGAGCAAACTCTGCCGAGGCTCGCATAGAAACTCAAAGTCTTCGCCGTTAATGGTCGTGGTCAC
>NZ_JANZZD010000100.1:333-632 GCF_026419595.1 Tepidiforma sp.
GCGTCAAGACGCCGACCAGGTGGCGACGAAATTCCGCCGTGCCGCGCATGTCGGTGATCGGACGGGCGGCGGCTTGTGCGAGCGTTGCGGCTCGTGCGAACGCCTCCTCGCCCGCCTCGGCGCCGATCAGCGCCTCGCCTGCCTCAGCGACGAAAAGGGGCGTCGGCGCCACTGCGCCGAGCGCAATGCGGGCGGCGACGATGCGTCGCCGGCTCTCGTCGAGCTGCACCGCCGCGCCGACGCCGACGACGGCGATGTCCATCTCATTGCGCGGGATGAAACGCAGATAGGCGCCGCCG
>NZ_JANZZD010000101.1:0-631 GCF_026419595.1 Tepidiforma sp.
CCAATGACGACTTCCGCGCGTTGGCAGCGGCTGGCATTCTAGTTCTGCTGGCAATTCTGTTAACAATCAATGCGGTAGCGATTTATCTGCGTAATCGCTATCAGAAGCGATATTAGCCTTAAGCGAAGGTAGGCAATGACGACACACGATATGGATCGGGGCAACCCGAACGCGATCGAAGCGCGCAATATGAGCGTCTACTATGGCTCATTTCGCGCGGTGAAAAACGTCAATCTGGCGATTGAGAAAAACCGGAGCACGGTATTGCGCTCGTTCAACCGCATGAACGATCTGGTACCATCGGCGCGGGTCGAGGGTGAAATCCTGTTCCACGGCGAGAATATCTATGCGCCGGGAGTCGATCCGGTGAATGTCCGCCGCCGGATCGGGATGGTCTTCCAGAAGCCGAACCCTTTCCCCAAGAGCATTTACGAGAATGTGGCCTACGGCCCGCGCATCAATGGCTGGAAGCTTTCCAAGCGCGAGATGGACGAACTGGTCGAGCGCTCGCTGCGTGGCGCGGCGCTGTGGGATGAGGTGAAGGATAAGCTTCACCAGAATGGTCTCTCGCTGTCTGGCGGCCAGCAGCAGCGTCTCTGCATCGCCCGCGCCCTTGCCGTCGAGCCGGAAG
>NZ_JANZZD010000102.1:0-629 GCF_026419595.1 Tepidiforma sp.
TATGAAAATGCTGCCACGATTGCTGTCGGCGTGCACGCCCGAAGCGGGACCGGGACATCAGCCCTGTCCGAGGGATGTGCGCTGGTCCTGCCACGCGATGGGAAGCCCGGCCAGCAGGGTGGCGAGGGTGGCGCCCTCCACCTGCCGCCCGTCCAGGATGGCCTGGACGATATCGGGCGCCAGCAGGGTGAGGCGCAGCAGGCAGCCGAGGTAGCCCCGCTCGATCTTCTCCCCCTTCGCCATCTCGCTGACCGAGGCGTACCGCCCCTGGTCGAGCAGCTTCTGGTAGCGGAACGCCCGTGCCAGCGCCTTGACCAGCGCCGGGTCGGCGCGGGTGGGGATGGCGGCGTCGGCGCCTGCTGGCGGGACGGGCTGGACGACGGTCTTCCGCCGCGGCTGGCGCCGGATCTTCAGCGGCACGCGCACCGTGATGCTGGTGGCGGCGCTCAGCGACGTCAACCTCGGGGCCGATCGGGCGGTGGCGATCGTCGATGGTGTGACCGGTCTGCGAGCCGAGGGCTGGCGCGAGGGCGGCGACGGCGGCTGGCAGTGGCAGGCGCTGGTGCCGACCACGCAAACCCCGCCGGCCGAGCGTGCGGCCAGCGCCCCGGCCCCGGCTGCGCGTCCGC
>NZ_JANZZD010000103.1:0-625 GCF_026419595.1 Tepidiforma sp.
GGGCTGGCCGAGGAGGGTCACCTCGGCGAGGTACTTGGCGATGCGCCCTTCGACCATCTTCTCGACGATGTTCGCGGGCTTGCCGGACTCCGCGGCCTGCGCCCTGTAGATCTCGCGCTCGCGCGCGATCAGGTCCGCCGGCACCTCGTCGCGCGAGACGCAGATCGGCCGGCTGGCGGCGATGTGCATGGCGAGGTCCTTGCCGAGGGCCTCGTCGCCCGCGGCGAGGTCGACCAGCACGCCGATGCGCGTGCCGTGCAGGTAAGCGGCGAGCTGCCCGGCGGTCTCGTAGCGGACGAAGCGCCGGATCGAGAGGTTCTCGCCGATCTTCTGCACCAGTGCCTGCCGCTTCGCCTCGACGTTCTCGCCGCCGATCGCGAGCCGCGCGAGGGCTGCGACGTCCGCCGGGCTCTCCCGCGCCACGAGCTCGGCCAGCCCCTTGGCGAAGGCGAGGAAATCCGGGTTCTTCGCCACGAAGTCGGTCTCGCAGTTCACCTCGACCAGCGCGCCGAGCCTGCCGCCCGGCGCGAGGTACGCGCCGATCACGCCCTCGGCGGCGATGCGCCCCGCCGCCTTGCTCGCCTTCGCCCCGCTCTTGATGCGCAACAGGTCCTCGGCCTTCTTC
>NZ_JANZZD010000104.1:0-615 GCF_026419595.1 Tepidiforma sp.
CTCCCGCCTCGCCGGGCTGCCGCGCGTGGGCCGGCTCGGCCTGCGCGCCGCCGGCAATCCCGCCGTCGCGCACAACGCCGCCTTCCGCGCCCTGCGCCGCGCCGCCATCGGCACCGTCGGCTATGCCTACCATTTCGAGCCCGCGGAATGCGCCGCCCGCGTCGAAGAGGCCATCCGCCGCATCATCCGGCGCGAAGAGGTCGCCCTCGGCGTCCGCGGGCCGATGGCGCTCGGGCTCCCGCTCCCGCCGCGCATCGCCGCAGAGTCGCGCGCCCGCGTGGCCGACTTCGAGCGCCGCGTCAGCGAGACCTGTGCGCGCCTCCACGTCGCCTACCAGCCGCCCGGCCCCGACGAGCCGCCGGCCCCCGGCGAACTCCAGGCCGACCTCACCCACGTCAACGCCCGCGGCCACGCCCGCCGCGCCGAACGCGAATATCGCCTCATGCTCCGCGCCCTCGAAGCCACCCGCGGCCCCGCGGAGGCCTGAGGAGTCGGGAGCGCGGAGGTTAGAGGTTGGAGGTTGGAGGTTGGAGGTTGGAGGTTGGAGGTTATCCTCTCTCCCGGCTCCCGGCTCCCGGCTCCCGGCTCCCGGCTCCCGGCTCCCGGCTCCCGGCT
>NZ_JANZZD010000105.1:0-607 GCF_026419595.1 Tepidiforma sp.
CCGCTCGCCGCCGCGCGGGCGGTGATCTTCGCGCAGATGGTGGACGACCCCTCCGAATACGTGGAGGAGCTGCTCGCCAACCCCGAGACGCGGCAGGCGGCGGAGCGGGAGCTGGAGCGCCGCCTCGCCCTTCACGAGACGCGGCAGGCGGAGGGCGAGCCGGGCCCGCCGCCGCGCCTGGAGGAGTGCGCCGCCGACCTCGAGCGCCAGCGCCTGTTCCGCCTGATCGAGCAGCTCGTGCAGTGGGAGAACACCACCAACGAGCATCTGCTGCAGAAGGCGCGGGAGGAGATCCGGGCCTCCTGGCGCCGCGCCTGCGCCGACAATGCCGGCCATCCGCGCGCCGCCGAACTGTTCGACCCGAACCGGCTGCCCGCCTTCCACGACCCCTTCTGCGGCGGCGGCACCCTGCCCTTGGAGGCGCAGCGGCTGGGGCTCGAGGCGTATGCGAGCGACCTCAACCCGGTGGCGGTGCTGATCACCAAGGCGATGATCGAGATTCCGCCGCGCTTCGCCGACCGCCCCCCGGTGCATCCCGGCGCGGACCGGCTGCGCGCGTGGCGCGGCGCGCAAGGTTTGGCCGCGGATGTGCGCCACTACGGCCAGC
>NZ_JANZZD010000106.1:0-607 GCF_026419595.1 Tepidiforma sp.
CTACAACAACGCCAAGGGCCGCCCGGAGAAGAAGAAGATCATCGGGCGCAAGCGCGCCTATCACGGCGTCTCGATCGCGGCCGGGCACCTGACCGCGCTGGAGTACACGCGCGGCGGCTTCGACCTGCCGATGCTCGACCGCTTCCGCGCGGTGACCACGCCCTCGCACTACCGCGACGGGCGGCCGGGCGAGAGCGAGGAGCAGTTCGCCACGCGCCTCGCCGAGGAGCTCGACTACACCCGTGAGGCCGCGAACCAGCGCCTGTTCGCCGAGCACTACGCCGGGCACCCGTTCATCCACGTGCCCGGTGTCCTCGACCGGTACTCGACCGCCCGGGTGCTGACCACCGAGCTGGCCGAGGGCGCCCGCTGGGACGAGGTCGTCGGCTGGCCCCAGGCGGAGCGCGACCTGGCCGCCGAGACCATGTACCGCTTCGCCTTCGGCAGCATCTACCGGCTCGGGATGTTCAACGGCGACCCGCACCCGGGCAACTACCTGTTCCGTCGGGGCGGGCGCGTCACCTTCCTCGACTTCGGCCTGGTGAAGCACTTCACCCCGGACGAGCTCCGCCCGTTCGAGGAGATGATCGTGGCCATGGTGCTCGAC
>NZ_JANZZD010000107.1:0-605 GCF_026419595.1 Tepidiforma sp.
CGCGCTGCCACTGGAACGTGAGGTTGGCGGGCGTGATGATCAGCACGCGCTTGACCAGGCCGCGAATCTTGAGCTCCTTGATGAGGAGGCCGGCCATGATCGTCTTGCCAGCGCCCGGGTCGTCGGCCAGGAGGAACCGGATACGTGGCAACCTCATGAAGTAGTCGTAAACTGCTTCCAATTGGTGGGGCAGCGGGTCCACGCGGGCAATGGACAGCGAGAAGTACGGGTCGTACTCGTAAGCGAGCCCCAGGCGCATCGCTTCGATACCGAGGCGGAATTTGCGGGCATCGCCGTCGAAGGGCTCGTGAGCTGGGGAGGCCGTGAGGAGAGAGAGCTGCTCCGCGGTCAGAATCGGCTCATAAACCGAGTTGGATTGGGTTCCCTTCCCGACCAGTTTGACCGAGGCGCCCATCGGAATCGCGACGATGACCTGGACGGGCTCTGGAAACAGAGGCCCGCGCACGGTGATGTTCGGTTTGAGCTCTGCGGCGTGCATTATTCGTTGCCCTTGCTTCCGTCCCCGGGTGTGCCGGCGTTCGTCTGTCGCCTGATCCACAGATCGATTTCCTGGCGCCGGAATCGCCACGTGCCACCGAGGGGAT
>NZ_JANZZD010000108.1:0-603 GCF_026419595.1 Tepidiforma sp.
GCACCAAGGCATCCACCACGAGCCTTATCAGCTTCTTCACGTGATGCGAGGACCTCAGTCCTCTTTCTCCTTCTTCTACTGCTTGATGCGCCTTCTTCTCTCTACTACACTATTCTATTCTTAAGGTGCTGTTCGTCTCGGGCTTGTCTTCCAGCCCCGTCAGCCACTTTTCTTCAAAAGTAGCCCACGGCACTTCAAGACTCAGACAGGTTTTTTCGACAGCGCAGCCCGACTCACCGCCGGGCTGCTGATTGATTCCCCGATCGGATCGTCAAACCACTTTCAAACGCAATTGTCGCACTTTTTCAACCTGTCGTCCCACTCCGTTTTTAAGGGCCAGGTGGAGATGAGGGGACTCGAACCCCTGGCCTCCGCCGTGCAAAGGCGGCGCTCTCCCAACTAAGCTACATCCCCGTCTTCGGGCGCAGCTCCCCTACTGGAGAGCCAGTGGGCCTTTCAGGGCTCGAACCTGAGACCTTGCCCTTATCAGAGGCACGCTCTAACCAACTGAGCTAAAGGCCCGCTATTTCGCACCTCAACAACTGAAGAGTGATAAGGAAGTCACGCCGAGGCTTCCTTCGCCCCCGCGACCGCTCACAGGGG
>NZ_JANZZD010000109.1:0-599 GCF_026419595.1 Tepidiforma sp.
ATGTGTATAAGAGACAGACTTAGCACCGAGTGAACATAGGTGGGTAGGTCCAGATCATCGACGAGAGTGTTGTAAGCTTCCACATCCGCCGAAGAACCCGTGAGCGCCGCCCACTGCTGCTCCGGCGTGAGGCCATACGCACCCTCACCGCGGCCGGGCTCTGCTAGTTCACCGAAGATATCTATCTCCGCCGGCGGTCGAGCAGTAAGCAGCTCGATGTTGCGATAAGCCCGCAGCCCCGTGGCCGCCGGGATGAGCTTGCCGATGATGACGTTCTCTTTGAGCCCGCGAAGCTTGTCTTTCTTTCCTTCCCAGGCCGCTTCGGTGAGCACCCTGGTGGTCTCTTGGAACGAGGCGGCAGCAAGGAAACTCTCCCGCTCCATCTCCAAAGAGGCCTTGGTGATGCCAAGCACGATGTCCTCGCAAGTCGCAGGTTCCCCTCCAGCCTCCATGACTCGCCGGTTTTTCTCCTCGAACTCCAGGCGCTCCACCTTCTCGTCGGGCAGGAGATCGGTGTCTCCGGGAGTCTTCACCGCGACACGCTTGGTCATCTGACGTACGATGAGCTCCACGTGCTTGTCGTCTATCTGGACCCCCTG
>NZ_JANZZD010000010.1:0-90870 GCF_026419595.1 Tepidiforma sp.
TCCTCGGCCTCGCTGGCTTCCCACCACGGCCGCGGCTCTTGGAAAACCGGCGCGTCGTCCGCCGGGCTCGCCGGCTCAGCGGCGCTCGCCACGGCGTCCTCGACCGTCTCCTCCGCCTCGCTGGCTTCCCACCACGGCCGCGGCTCGTCGGCGACCGGCGCGTCGTCCGCCGGGCTCACGGGCTCAGCGGCGCTCCCCACGGCCTCTTCGACCGTCTCCTCTGCCTCGCTGGCTTCCCACCACGGCCGCGGCTCTTCGGCAACCGGCTCCACTGCGGGGCTGACGGGCTCAGCAACGCTCGCCACGGCCTCTTCGACCGTCTCCTCGGCCTCGCTCGTCTCCCACCACGGCCGTGGCTCTTCGGCAACCGACTCCACCGCCGGGCGCACCGGCTCAGCGGCGCTCGCCACGGCCTCCTCGACCGTCTCCTCCGCCTCGCTGGCTTCCCACCACGGCCGCGGCTCGTCGCTCGTGACATCCGCCACCGGGCTGACGGGCTCAGCGGCGCTCGCCACGGCCTCCTCGATCGTCTCCTCGGCCTCGCTCGTCTCCCACCACGGCCGCGGCTCTTCGGCAACCGGCGCGTCGTCCGCCGGGCTGACAGGCTCAGCGGCGCTCGCCACGGCCTCTTCGACCGTCTCCTCGGCCTCGCTGGCTTCCCACCACGGCCGCGGCTCTTGGAAAACCGGCGCGTCGTCCGCCGGGCTCGCCGGCTCGGCGGCGCTTGCTACGGCCTCCTCGATCGTCTCCTCGGCCTCGCCGGCTTCCCACCACGGCCGCGGCTCTTCGGCAACCGGCTCCACTGCCGGGCTGACGGGCTCAGCGGCGCTCGCGACGGCCTCTTCGACCGTCTCCTCTGCCTCGCTGGCTTCCCACCACGGCCGCGGCTCCTCGCCCGTGACATCCACCGCCGGGCTCAGCGGCTCAGCGACGCTTGCCACGGCCTCCTCGACCGTCTCCTCGGCCTCGCTCGCTTCCCACCACGGCCGCGGCGCTTCGGCGACCGGCGCGTCGGCCGGGCTGACGGGCTCGCCGACGCTCGCGACGGCCTCCTCGACCGTCTCCTCGGCCTCGCTCGCTTCCCACCACGGCCGCGGCGCTTCGGCGACCGGCGCGTCGTCCGCCGGGCTCGCCGGCTCAGCGGCGCTCGCCACGGCCTCCTCGACCGTCTCCTCGGCCTCGCTCGTCTCCCACCACGGCCGCGGCTCGTCGCTCGTGACATCCGCCACCGGGACCACCGGCTCAGCGGCGCTCGCCACGGCCTCCTCGATGGCCTCCTCGGCCTCGCTGGCTTCCCACCACGGCCGCGGCGCTTCGGCGACCGGCGCGTCCGCCGGGCTGACGGGCTCAGCGGCGCTCGCGACGGCCTCCTCGACCGTCTCCTCGGCCTCGCTGGCTTCCCACCACGGCCGCGGCTGGTCGCTCGTGACGTCCGCCTCCCGGTGTTCGGACTGACCGTCGCCCCACAGCGCCGCCTGCACCGCCGCCCCGAATGCCGGGGAGCTCAGCTCCACCGGCTCCGGCGCCCAGCTATCGCTGTCGCTCCCGGCTTCAGGCTCGGGTTCGGCCTGGTCGAGCAGCCCCAGCGAGGGTCCGGCGTCTCCGAACGCACGCCCGACGAGCTCGACCGGTTCCGGCGCCCATTCGTCCTCGTCATCTGCTGCGGCACGCTCTGCCGGGAGGTCGCCGACCGGCGCCGCTTCCGGGACGAACCCGGCCGCGACCTCTGGCGCCCACCCATCGCTGTCAGCGGTCCCAGGGGTCTCTTCAGCCCATGCCGTGTTGGCGCCCGCGGCCGGCTCGCGGCCCTGCTCCTCGAGCTGCCACGCGAGCGACTGCACCTGCGCAGCGAAGTCGCTCACCGCCTCGACGTCGTCCGCGAGCGCCTCGCCCGCGTTCGCGCCCCACCCCTCCGGGGTGGTCGCCGGCGCCTCATGCGCAACCAGCCGGCTTCCTTCGAAGACCCCCGGCGTTTCCGCGGGCCCGAGCGATGCGCTCGCGCCCGTATCGTCCCGGCCGTCCTGTTCGAACTGCCACGCCGCCCGCCAGTCCGTGCCCGGCGCGAAGTCCGGAGCCGGCTCCTCTACTCGCTTCCGCCCGAACAGCCGCCCGAACAGGCCGCGCTTCTCCTTCGGCGGCTCGGGAGCACCCCGGTCATCGCGCACCGGGAACAGGCCCGCCAGCGGGTCGTCGTCGCCCGCCCGCTCATCCCCTCGCCCCGCGAACGCCGCGAACGGCGGGGAGTCGTCATCCCTCGGGGCCTGCCATGCCGCCGGGGTGTCGAACGTGTCGCGCGCCGGCTCCGGTTCCAGCCCTTGCGCAGCGTCGTCCTCGAACTCCTGCCATGCCGCGGCCGCGTCGGATACGCCGACGTCCTCCCCGGCGTCGGTCGCCTGCGGGGTGAAGGCCGCGAACGGGCTGGACGGCGTCTCGTCCGGGGTCGGTGGCCACGCGCCGGCGAACGCCGGCTCATGCCCCGCGGCCGACTCCGCCTCCGGCGGAGCGAACGCGGCGAACGGACTGGCGTCCTCGTTGCTGCCATCCTGCCACGCCGCCGCAAGCTCGTCCGCGCCGGCCGGCGCGCCCGGGGCTGCCGACGCGGCTGCGCGCACCCCGTCCTCGTGGTCCTGCCAGCCGAGCACCGGCCCGTCCTCATCCGCTCTCTTCCCGGCGTCGTCGGCCGGACTGCCGGTCTCATCCATCCAGCTCTCCGCCGGTGCCACGGACGCCTCCGCGCGCTCGCCCTGCTCCTCGAGCTCCCAGTCGAACGGCTTCAGGAACTCCTCCGGCACCTGGCTCAGGTCGCGAACGTCCTCGCCGAGCGGCTTCTTCTTCGCCCACTCGCGCATCGCCGCGAGGCCTTCCGAAACGCCCGTGCCGCCCTCCTCATCCTCCGCCCCGTCGCGGTTCAGGCCGAAAAACTCATCCCACTTGCTGCTCTTGCCGGGCTCCCGGCCGGGTTCGCCCTCGCCCGGCTGCCGCCGCCGGATGAGCGGCAGCGACGGCGGTGCCGCCCATTCGGCCGCAGCGCGCTCCTCGTGCCATCCAGCTGGGGATACCGACGCCTCGTCCGCAGATTCCCCTTCGTGCGCGTCGCCCATCCCCGCCGCCGCTGCGCCCGTCGGTTCGGCCGCGAATCCTGCCGCGTCCCACTGGCTGGCCTCGGGTGCCTCGCCGCTGCCGTCCCGCGCGGCCTCGAACCCGGTACCGAACCGCCGATGCCCCTCATCCCGGCCGCGCTCCGCCCACGCCCGCATCTGCGCGACGATGCTCCCGCCGTCGTCCTCGGCATCCGCCGCCTTCTCCCCGGCAGGCTGGTCCGCCTCCGGCCCAGGCCATGCCCCGGGCCCGAAATCCCAGTTCAGCCGCGAGCCGTCCTCCTGCTCGCGCCGCGGCCGAAGCCGCAGCGGCGGCGGTTCGATCGGCCCCGCCGGCTCCCGCGGGGCATCTCCGGGGCCGCCCGGCGCCGCGCCCCCGCGCGGTTTCAGCTGCAGCGGCTGCGAGGCGATCCCCGGCTCCAGCCGCTCCGTCGACCAGTCGTCATCGTCCTCGCCGTCCCGGTGCTCGCCCAGCCACCCCCCGAACGCTCGCTGCTGGGGCGCGGCGCGGCGCGGCTCGTCCTCCCCGTCCTTCTTCTTCCGCCCGAGCCCGAAGAGCCCGCGCTTCTTGGGCGGCTCCGGCGCCGGCCGGTTCAACACCCAGGGGTCGCGCCGCGCGCGCTCCGGCGGTTCCTGCTCCCCGCTCCGCACCCGCTCGCGGAGCTGCCGGTTCTTCTCCTCCTGCCGCTTCCACGCGTCGCTCGGGAGGTCGAAGTACCAGTCCTGCGGGTCCTGCTGGCCGGATTCCAGTTCATCGAGGGGCCGGCCCTCGCCATTGTCCATCGTCATCAGCGTACCATAGCCTCCCCGCTGCTCTGGGCGCGGCCTTCGCTTCGCCCTTTACAGCCGATTGACCTACCCTCGGCCCACATGACCGACACGCTCGAACCCCCGGACGAGCACCTGGTCTCTTTGTCAAAAGACGGCAATCTCGACGCCTTCAACAGCCTCGTCGACCGTTACCAGTCCCTCGTGTTCACCGTCTGCTACCGCCGGCTGGGCGAACGAACCGCCGCCGAAGACGCGGCCCAGGAAGCCTTCCTCTCCGCCTACCGCGCCCTCGGCCAGTTCAAAGGCGGCAGCTTCCGCAGCTGGCTCCTCCGCATCGCCCTCAACCAAACCCGCGACGAGCTCCGGCGCCGCATGCGCCGCGTCCCCACCCGGCCGTTCGACGCCGGTGACCCGGACGACCCCGCCATCGACCCGCCAGACCCCGCCGCCGACCCGGCCGCCGCCCTCGAAGCCCGCAGCCTCAGCGACGCCCTCGAACGCGCCCTCGCGCAGCTCCCGCCCGACCAGCGCGACGTCGTCCTCCTCGCCGACGTCCACGGCCTCCAGTACGACGAAATCGTCGCCGCCACCGGCGTCTCCATGGGCACCGTCAAATCCCGCCTCTCGCGCGGCCGCGAGCGCCTCCGCCAGCTCCTCGCCCGCCACCCGGAACTTTTCCCGCGCTCAGGACGTCTTCACGACCGAGGGGACGCATGATCGACCGCCTTTTCCGCCGCCACCGCGCCTGGCATGCCCGCATCACCGATGCCGTGAGCGGCCGCGCCGACGAGGCCAGCCTCCGCCGCCTCGACGAGCACGTCGCCCGCTGCGCCGCCTGCCGCGCCCGGCTCGATGAGGAGCGCGCCCTCCGGGCGGCCCTGCGCGCGCTCCCCCTCCGCGAACCCTCCCGCTCCCTCCGGCTGACCCCGGCGATGCTCGAAGCACCCACCCCCGCGCCCGCTCGCGCGGCGGTCCCCGGGCCGCTCCTGCTCGGCGCGCGCGGCATCGCGGCGGCAGCGGTCGCCGCCTTCGCGGTCGTCGCCGTCCTCGCCGTGACCGCTCCCCGCGGCGAAGACGCCGCGCCGCTCGCCTCCCGCGAGCATGCCGGCGACGCGATGGCGCCGCTGGCCGCCCCGGACGACGGTGATACTGCCGGCGGCGCCGCCACCGTGGCGCCCTTCGCCGTTACCCCGGAACCCACGCCCGGGCTGGCGCCTCCGCCGACGGGCGGCGCGGGCGCTTCCGGCTCCGGCCGCTCCCCCGGCCCCGAAACCACCGCGGAGCCCGCCGTCCCCGCGACCGGCCCCGGCGCGCCGGCCGATGACGCCGGTGGCGGCGAAGTCCGCACGACCGCCGCCCCGGACGATGCCGCAGGCAAAGAAGCACCCGCCGTCGCGCTCGCCGAACCCGGCGAGTCCGGCCGCGCCGGCCCGCCGGGCTGGCTCCTCGTCGCCGCCGGGGCGGCTGCTGCACTCGCCCTCGCCGCCCTCGCCACCCTCGAAATCGCCCGGAGGCGCCAGCAATGAACACGAATCGGCTCCTTCCTCTCGGTGCCCTGCTGCTCCTCGCCCCGTTCCTCCTGGTCGCCCCGTTCCTCCTCGTCTCCGCCTGTTCGAACGGCGAGACCACCGTCATCACCGGGGAGGCCCCCATGGAAACCGGCATCACCGTCTCCGGCACCGGCGAAGCGTCCGCCGCGCCCGATATGGCCACCATCGACCTCGGCATCGAAGCCTTCGCCGCCACCGTCGCCGAAGCCCGCGACCGCGCGGCGCGCGCCGCTTCCAGCCTCATCGCCAGCGTCAAGGCCAACGGCGTCGCCGACCGCGACATCCAGACCCGCCAGGTCGGCGTCAACCCCGTCTACGACTACTCCCGCCCGGGCCAGCCCGTCATCACCGGCTATGCCGTCTCGAACATCCTCACCGTCCGCGTCCGCGACCTCGACCGCCTCAGCCGCGTCATCGACGACGCCATCGCTGCCGGCGGCGAAGCCGTCCGCGTCAACGGCCTCCAGTTCGGCTTCGGCGACCGCGAGGCCCTCCTCGAAACCGCCCGGAAGAACGCCATCGCCGACGCCCGCAAGCGCGCCGAAACCTACGCCGCCGCCGCTGGCGTCCGCCTCGGCGACGTCCTCGCCATCAGCGAAACGGCCGTCAGCGGCCCCGTGCCGCTCGCCGTCCCGCGCGCCGCTGCCACCGGCGACAGCACCCCCATCGAACCCGGCGAATCCACCATCACGGTCAGCGTCACCGTCAGGTTCGCCCTCGAGCGGTAAGCCGCGCGGCGGCCCCGGTCCGTCCCGCGGAAACCCCGGGTCAAGCCGCACTTCCGGCCCCGGCCGCTCCGGCCCTACCCTGTCATCGTGAAGACCGCCGCAGCCCTCGCCGGCGCGACCCTCCTGGCCATCCTCGCCCTCGCGGGGACGGCCGGCATCGTCCTGCGCTCCGCCTCCGACGCCGCCCCCGCCCCGGCCCGCCCGGCCGCCGAGACGCCCCTCCCCCGGGCCACCCCGACCCCGCTCGCGGCCGCCGGCGACGTCTGCCAGGGCGTCGCCCGCATGCCCGACCCCGGCCAGCCCCGCCGCTTCGCCCCCGAGTACACGCAAATCGCCGAAGCCGCCGGCATCGCCATCGTCGCCAACGACCGCGTCTCGCCCCGCGCCATCGAGGCCGCGAAGAAAACCGTCGAGCGCTTCTTCGCGAACAACGACCTCGAAACCAACCTCGCCGCCGACGGCGCCTACGTCATCGTCGCCGCCAGCGGGCAGGGCGTCCTCGACCTGCCCGAATTCCGCTGCCTCGACGACCAGGAGGCGCGCGACTTCTTCGACCACGTCTGCGGCGTCGCCGATTCCGCCGATTACCCCGTCGTCACCGTGAACGAAGACGATCTTCTCGGGCGGCGCTCAGGCCCCTGCGGCGGCCTCAACATCCTCTACCACGAACTCGGCCACCTCGTGATGGGCTGGGCGCTGCCCCCGGCCGACTACTTCGACGTCCGCCAGTACTACGCCGATGCCATGGCCGCCGGCAAATACCGCGGCGATTACGCCGCCACCAACGCCAACGAATACTTCGCCGAAGGCACCCAGGCCTACTTCCTCCACGCCGACCTCGCCGGCCGCCGCGACCGCGCCTGGCTCCGCTCCTACGACCCCCAGCTCTACGACCTGCTCGCCCGCACCTACGGCGAATAGCCGCGGCCCTCGAGCCTACCCCTTCCCTTCCTTCCGCAGCACCGCATGCCGCAGCGCCGCCTTCCCGAGGTACTCATCCAGCTCCGGATACCGCGACCGCAGCGCCACCATGAACTCGTTCAGCGGCAGCCGCCGCCGCTCCCAGCCCGCCGGCGTATCGCCGACCTCCTTCGCCACCACCAGGTAGAGCGGCCGCACGGTCAGCGTCCCCTGTGGATACTCCCGGTTGTGCCGGGTCGCCTTGCACTCGAAGAACCCGATGAGCTCGACGAGCCCCGGTTCGATGCCCATCCGCGCCCGCACCTCCTCCTCCACGAACGCCTGCGCGTGCCGGTCACCCGTCGGCCCCTCCACCATCCCCCACGCCGTCTCGCCCGGCCGCCGGAGCACGTACCCGCGCTCGCCTGCCACCACCATCGCATAGGCGTAGTTCACCGGCGCATTCGCCGGCAGCACCTGCTCATCGACCCAGCGGGCGCGCCACTGGTCCTGCAGGTTCAGCTCCACCACCCCCGGCCACCGGGGTTCGTACGCGGCCAGCGCCGAAAGGTCTACCATCGCTGCGAACTCCCCTCCGTTCTGCGTCGATAGAGCGGCTTCGCGGCCACCAGCAGCTGCGCGTCGCCCGCCCGCAGCGCCGCGCCCGGGTACGCCGCCGCCGCGTCAATGATCGCCAGCCCGGCCGTGGCCTTCAATCCCGCGGCCCGCACGCACGACCGCACCTCCCCGGCCGGGCGGCCCTCGGCGTCGACGATCGCCGTCCCCGCCGGCACGGGCTCGCCTTCGAGCAGGAACGCCGAAAGGATGCGGCCCTCGCGCCCGCCGGGGATGCCGAGCAGCACGTCGAGGTCTGCCTCCGCGGGCGAAAGCCCCGGCTCGAGGTCCGGCGCCCACGCCGGGATGCACGCCTCCACCCGGGCGGTCTCGAGCGCCTCCCACCCCGCCAGCGCGACCCCCGCCGTGCGCAGCGTCCCCAGCAGGTGGCTCGCCACCGCCGGCGCCAGCACCAGCTCGAAGCCGTCCTCCCCGGTGCCGCTCGCCCGCACCGCCAGCGCCCGGAATCCGTGGAATTCGAACGCCGCGCAGTGCAGCGGCCCCAGCCGCCCCGGCAGCGCCTCCGCCACGTGCCGCGCCATCGCGGCCGCTGCGGCCGGCCCCGCCAGCCCCACGGCGCAGGTCGTCGCCGTCCGGTCGTCGATGCGTACCTCGAACCCCTCGCCGACGGCCGCCGCCAGCGCCGCGGCCAGCGCCTCCCGCCGCTCCGGCTCGCCGCTCAGCAGGTACGCCGCTCCGCCCGTCCGCGCTGCCAGCACGAGGTCGGCGATGTTCCCCTCCGCATCCAGCAGCGCGAACCGCCCCGCGCGCCCCTCCTCCATCTCGCTCGCATGGCCCGCGAGCGCCGCCGCGACCACCTCACCCGCATCCGGCCCCGTCACCATGAACCGGCTTCGGCAGCTCAGGTCGAACGCCGCCGCGCCCTCCCGCAGCGCCGCATACTCCGCCGCCGGGCCGCCGTAGTGCAGCGGCATCTCCCAGCCCCGCCGCACCCCGAACGCGGCTCCGAACGCCGCGTGCGTGTCGCGCAGCGCCAGCCGCATCACCCCCGCGCTCATGCCGGCACGAACGTCCGCCGGCCGTCCCGCTCCGTCAGCCGCCCCGTCCCGGGGAACGGATTGTGCACGCAAATCAGCAGCGCGTTTTCCCGCAGCGCCCGCTCCGCCAGCTTCTTCTTCGACTCGAGCGACATCAGCGGCAGGATATCGAACGCCGCGATCCACGCCGGCCGCTCGACCTGCACCGCGTGGTGCACGAGGTCGCCCGTGTAGATCGCCGTCTCCCCGCCCGAACTCAGCACGATCGACGCGTGGTCTGCCGTGTGCCCCGGCGTCGGCCAGAATTTCACCCCCGGGATCAGCTCCGTTTCCCCCTCCACCAGCTCCAGCTGCCCCGTCCCCTGCAGCGGCGCGAAGTTCTCCTCGAAATACGTGCCCCGCGTTCGCTCGTTCGGGTGCATCGCCGCGTCGAACTCCCCCGCCTGGATGATGTACCGCGCCCGCGGGAACGTCGGCACCAGCCGGCCGTCCTCCGTGCGCCGCGTGTTCCAGCCGCAGTGGTCCGCATGCAGGTGGGTGTTCGCCACCACGGTGATGTCCTCCGGCCCGAGCCCCAGCGCCCGCAGCCCCTCCAGCAGCCGGCCGTACTCCCCGGGGAAGCCGCGCTCCCGCGGGGTGCCCTGCACCTTGTCGCCCATCCCCGTATCCACCAGCAGGATCTCGTCGCCGCTCCGCACCACGATGCAGTTCAGCGAGAGCGTCATCCGGTGCTCTCGGTCGATGTTCTCCGGCCCGATGATCGGCTCCCACATCACCCGCGGCACGAGCCCCATCACCGCGCCCGCGTCCAGCTTGATGTACCCGTCGCAGATGACGGCGATGTCGAGGTTTCCCACCCGGTAGCGCACCGGCTCGTCCATGCCTCGAACGATACCGGCCCGCACGTCCAAACCGCTACCGCCGGCTTCCGTTGCCCGCCCCTCGTAGCTGCAACTCTTTGCAGGTAAACTGCATCTCGGAACGCAGGCACCCGGGAGAACCCATGACCCCCATCTTCCTCCTCCACGCCGCCGACGGGTTCTTCTCCGTCCCAGTCAGCATCGTCTTCTGGGTCATCACCGCCGCCGCCCTCGCCGTCTCGCTCCGGCAGGTCAGCGCCCGGCTCGATGACCGCGCCATCCCCCTCATGGGCGTCATGGCCGCCTTCATCTTTGCCGGGCAGATGTTCAACTTCCAGATTCCCGGCGGCACCTCCGGCCACCTGCTCGGCGGCGTCCTCGCCGCGGTCCTCCTCGGTCCCTACGCGGCCACCATCGTGATGGCATGCGTCATCGCCGTCCAGGCCATCGTCTTCCAGGACGGCGGCCTCGTCGTTCTCGGCGTCAACATCTTCAACATGGGCCTCATCGGCACCATCGGCGGCTACGCCGTCTACCGCGCCATCGCCGCCGCGCTCGGCGGCGAAGCGAAAGGCCGTCTCCCGGCCGCGGCCATCGCCGCCTGGCTCTCCGTCGTCACCGCCGCCGTCGTCTGCTCCTTCCAGCTCGCCGCCTCCGGCACCACCTCGCTCGAAGCCGCCCTCGTCGCCATGGTCGGCTGGCACGTCCTCATCGGCATCGGCGAAGCCATCATCACCGTCGGCGCCCTCGCCTTCATCCAGGCCGCCCGCGCCGACCTCCTCACCCTCCGCGACGCCCGCGCCGCCTCCTAGGAGCCGAGCATGTCCGCCGCCCCGAACTCCCGCTCCTTCCTCAAACGCTACGGCTGGGTCCTCGCTGGCCTCCTGATCACCGTCCTCGTCGTCGTCCTCCTCGCGCCCGCCGCCTCCTCCGACCCCGACGGCCTCGACCGCGTCGCCGAGGACAAGGAGTTCGTCCACAAGGGCAAAGACCCCGCCTACGAGTGGCTCCCCGACTACACCATTCCGGGCATCGACGATGAGCGCGTGAGCGTCATCCTCTCGGGCCTCATCGGCGTCGGCATCGTCTTCGGCGTCACGCTCGGCCTCGCCGCGGCCGTCCGCGCCTCCCGGAGGGCCCGCACCTGAACCTCGACCGCTACCTTCCCCGCGAGAGCCCCCTCCACCGGGCGGACGCGCGCCTGAAGTTCCTCCTCGTCATCGCCTTCATCCTCTCGGTCAGCCTCCTCCCCGAAGGCGCCTTCCTCGCCCTTGCCGCCGCCTGGCTCACCCTCGCAGCCGTCTCCCTCTTCGCCCGCATCGGCCCCCTCCCCATGCTCCGCGGCGCCTTCATCGCGCTCCCCTTCGCCATCGCTGCCTTCCCGCTCATCTTCACCCGCCCCGGCCGGCCCATCGCCGACCTCGACCTCGGCCTCTTCACCCTCACGCTCAGCGGCGAAGGCCTCATCGCCTTCGCGACCATCCTCCTGAAGAGCTGGGTCTCCGTTCAGGCTGCCGCCCTCCTCGTCTTCACGACCCCCTTCCACGACCTCCTCGAAGGTCTCGAACGCCTCCGGCTGCCCCGGCTCATGGTGGCCATCGTCGCCCTCATGTACCGTTACCTCGCTGTGCTCACCGGCGAAGCCTCCCGCATGATGCGCGCCCGCGCCTCCCGCGCGGCAGTGCCCCCCGGCCGCAAACCGCCCCACTGGACCTGGCAGGGCCGCGTCGTCGGCAACATGGTCGGCGCCCTCTTCATCCGCGCCTACGAACGCTCCGAGCGCGTCTACCTCGCGATGCAGTCCCGCGGCTACGCCGGCCACCTCCGCCACCTCCACGACCGCCCCTTCCCGCGGCCCCAGCTCGCCCTCCTCCTCATCGCCGTTGCCGGCCTCGCCGCGTTCGAACTCAGCGCCCATACCTGGGTGCCCCGCCCATGACGCTCGAAGCCCCTGCCCTCGAGCCTCGTCCCGCCGCAGCGCCCCTCGTCCTCGTCGAGCGCCTCGTCTTCCGCTACCCGAACGGCCACCAGGCCCTCCACGGCGTCGACCTCCGCATCGAACCCGGCGAAAAGCTCGCCCTCATCGGCCCCAACGGCGCCGGCAAGAGCACGCTCATGCTCCATCTCAACGGCATCCACCTCCCTGCCGAGGGCTCCGTCACCATCGCCGGCGTCCCCGTCACCCGCCAGAACCTCGGCCGCATCCGCGCCCTCGTCGGCCTCGTCTTCCAGGACCCGGATGACCAGCTCTTCAGCCCCACCGTCTACGACGACGTCGCTTTCGGCCCCATCCACATGGGGCTCTCGAAGGAGGAGGTCGAAGCGCGCGTTGCCCGCGCCCTCGAAGCCGTCGGCCTCGCCGGCCTCGAGCGCCGCCAGCCTTTCCACCTCTCCCTCGGCCAGCGCAAGCGCGCCGCTCTCGCGACCGTCCTCTCCATGTCCCCCGAACTGCTCGTCCTCGACGAACCCTCCGCCGGGCTCGACCCCCGCGGCCGCCGCGAACTCATCAACCTCCTCCGCGGCCTCGACCAGACGCTCCTCGTCTCCACCCACGACATGCGCCTCGTCGCCGAAGTCTTCCCCCGCACCGTCATCCTCGATGAAGGCCGCATCGTCGCCGATGGCCCCACTCCGGACCTCCTCGCCGACGCCGCCCTCCTCGAACGTCACGGGCTCGAAATGCCCTGAACCCCGCGCGGTGACGGGATTTCGCCTCCCGCTCGTATACTGGATTGGAGTGAATACCGCCGACTTCGACGCCTTCGAGGCCGCCGTTGCCGGTCACCCCGACGAGGTTGACCTCTTCTCCGCCGCCATGATCATCGCCCGGCTCGGCGGCCACCCGGTCGACCCGCACGCGGCCGCACGCGCGCTCGACATCATCGCCGAAGACGTCCTCGCCGAGGCCGGCGACCGCCCCTCCCACGAAGCGCTCGCCCACGCCATCGACCACCAGCTCTTCGCCGTCCGCGGCTTCCGCGGCAGCTTCGAACACTACGACGACCCCGAAAACTCCTACCTCGACCGCGTCCTCGAGCGCCGGGTCGGCATCCCGATCACCCTCTCCCTCGTCTACCTCGAAATCGCAGCGCGCGTCGGCCTCCCGGCCGAAGGCGTCGGATTCCCCGGCCACTTCATCGTCCGCTACGGCGAACCCGGCAGCTACACCTACCTCGACCCCTTCCAGCAGGGCGCCCGGCTCGATGAAGCCGAACTCCTCGCCATGCTCCGCGGCCTCGACCTCGGCGGAGCCCGCCCCGAGACCTTCCTCGCCGCCGTCACGCGCCGCCAAATCCTCCAGCGGATGCTGAACAACCTCCACGTCATCTTCCGCAACCGCCGCGACATCCAGCGCTGGCACGACACCATCGAACTCCAGCTCCGCCTCGCGCCCTGGAACGTCGCCCTCATCGGCGAACGCGGCATGCTCCGCTACCGCCTCGGCCGCCTCGATGAAGCCCTGCCCGACCTCGAGACCTACGTCTCCGTCACCGAGAAAGACGCCAGCCCGGGCGCCATCCGCCTGCTCGATCAGCTCCGAATCCGCTATCGCAACATGGGGGAATCGCGATGACCATCGAAACGCCAGCCCGCCACACCCAGCCCCGCGGCCGCCAGGCGCTCCAGCGCTCCATCGCCTGGTACCTGCGTCAGCTCTCCCGCGTCCTCAATGTCCTCAGCGATGAAGAGCTCGAGCGCCTCATCCCCCATCTCACCGAACGCCGCTTCAAACCGCGCCAAATCATCTTCGCCGCTGGCGACCCCGCCGAGCGCGTTTACCTCATCCTCAAAGGCCGCGTCAAAATCTTCCAGGTCGCCGACAACGGCAAGGAGATCATCCTCGACGTCGTCGGCAAGGGCGATGTCGTCGGCGACATGGCCATCGTCGAAGACGGCGAGCGCACCGCCACCGCGCAGGCCATCGAAGAGACCATGGCCGTCTCCATCACCTGGGAAGACTTCTCTCACCTCCTCCAGCAGTCTCCCCGCCTCGGTTTCGCCATGATGGAGCTCATGGCCCGCCGCCTGGCCGGCATGCAGCGCACCTTCATGAACATCGTCTCCAAGCCGGTCTCCGCACGGCTCGCCGATACCCTCCTCGCCCGCAGCGAGGACGGCATCATCCGCCTCGGCCTCACCCACCAGGAGCTCGCCCAGACCATCGGCACCAGCCGCGAAACCGTCACCGCCCTCCTCTCCCGCTTCGTCACCCTCGGCGCCATCTCCCCCATCCCGGATGGCTACCGTATCGAAGATGAAGACCTCCTCGATGACATCGCTGCCGGCGAAATCCCCGTCTCCCCGCGCCATCCCGTGAACGCGCCGGCCAGTACCATGGCAGGGTGACTCCCGCGGCTCCCGGTCCGCTCTCGCCGGAGCACCCCCGCCCGCTCCTCATCGCCCACGGCGGCGGCAACGACCCCGCCGCTGCCGCCGCCGCCATCGAGGCCCGCGCCGACCTCCTCGAGGTCGACCTCTGGCTCCACCGCGGCCGCTTCGAAGCCCGCCACGAGCGCCGTATCCGCTTCTTCCCCTTCCTCGTCGAAACCTGGTACCTGAAGCGGCTCCCTTCCGCCCACTTCGGCCTCGAAGAGCTGCTCGACCTCGCCGCCGGCTCTGGCGCCGGTATCCTCCTCGACCTCAAAGACGGCGGCGACGGCACCGCCGCCGCCCTCCACCGCCTCCTCCGCGCCCTCGAACACCATCCGCCGGTCGTCGCCTCGTCCCAGTCCTGGGCCGTCCTCCGCGCGCTCCACGACCTCATCCCCTCCATCGACCTCCTCTACTCCATCGACGTCCGCGCCAAGCTCGATCTCTTCCTCAGCGTCGCCGAGCGCGATCCCCTCCCCCGCGGCGTCTCCTGCCGCCACAGCCTGCTCACCCGCCCCGTCGTCGAGGAGCTTCGCCGCCGCGGCCTCGCCGTCGTCGCCTGGACCGTCGATGACCTCGACCGCGCCCAGGAGCTCGCCGACTGGGGCGTCGATGGCATCACCACCCACCGCGTTGCCGAGCTCCGCGAAGCCCTCCGCCACTAGCCATGGCCGAACCCCTCGCCGTCTACGTCCACATCCCCTTCTGCACCATCAAGTGCGGCTACTGCGACTTCAACGCCTACGCCGGCATGGATGCCCTCAAGGATGCCTACGCCCGCGCCCTGCTCCGCGAAGCTCAGGCCGCCCGCCCGCTCCTCGCCGGGCGCGCTATCGCCTCCGTTGGCTTCGGCGGCGGCACCCCCGGCGAATTCCCTGCGCAGCACCTCGCCGCCCTGCTCGAGCGGCTCCGCTCCATCGCTCCGTTCGAACCCGGCGCCGAAGTCACCCTCGAAGTCAACCCCGGGACCTCGTCGCCGCCGTACCTCCGCGCCCTCCGCGCCGCCGGCGTCACCCGCCTCTCCATCGGCGCCCAGTCGTTCCAGCCCGCCGAGCTCGCCTTCCTCGACCGCATCCACTCTCCTGAGGCGACCGCCGCCGCCGTCGCCGCCGCCCGCGCCGAGGAGTTCGAAAGCGTCAGCCTCGACCTCATCTACGGCCTGCCCGGTCAGCCGCTCGATGCGTGGCGCGAAAGCCTCCGCGCCGCCCTGCGCCTCGAGCCCGACCACCTCTCCTGCTACGCCCTCACGGTCGAAGAAGGGACCCCGCTCGCCGCCCGCATCGCCCGCGGCGAGATCGAACCGCCCGACCCGGACCTCGCCGCTGACATGTATGAGGCCGCCTCAGCGCTCCTCGAAGCGGCCGGCTTCCGCCAGTACGAACTCTCGAACTGGGCCTGCCCCGGGCACGAATCACGACATAATCGAACCTACTGGACCGACCGCGACTACCTCGCCCTCGGCGCCGGGGCCCACGGCTACCTCGCCGGCGAACGGTACGAGAACGTCGCCCACCCGCGCGCCTACATCGCCGCTGTCGAAGCCGCGCCGCCCGGCAATCCGCGCCCCGCGCTCGCCCGCGTCACGACGCCGCCGCCCCCGGCGCAGGTCGCCGACTGGCTCGCGCTCCGCCTCCGCCTGCTCGAAGGCTTCGAACCCGCTGACTTTGAACGCCGCTGGTTCGTCCCGCTCGACGCCGCCGCCGGTCCGGTCCTCCGCGAGCTTGCCGAAGCCGGCCTCCTCGAACTCGCGCCGCGCATCCGCCTCACCGCGCGCGGCCGGCTCCTCCACGGCGAAATCGCCGCCCGCCTCCTGGTCCAGCTCGAGGAAACCGCGCCCCGCTTGCCGGGTCTTGCCGCCAGCGCCGCGCCGGCCACCCTGTCGCGCACCGAGCCGACGTAACGCCCGCTCAGGCCGCTTCGGCTGCCGCCAGCTCCTGCTGCCCGCGGATCTTCCGCCAGAACCGCGCCAGGTCCCGGTTCTCCCAGGCCACCAGCACCTGCGACGCCACGCCGATGCTCGAGTACGTCCCGGCCACGATGCCGACGAGCAGCACCAGCAGGAAGTTCCGGATCGTCTCGCCGCCGATGAGCAGCATCGCCACGATCGTCAGCACCACCACGAGCGACGTGTTGATCGACCGCGCCAGCGTCTCCGTCAGGCTCGCGTTCACCGCCTCCTCGAACGGCACGTACGGGTCGTGCGTCACCATCTCGCGGATGCGGTCGAACACGACGATCGTGTCGTGCACCGAGAAGCCGATGACCGTCAGGATCGCCGTGATGAAGGCCGTGTCCACTTCCACCCCGCGGAACTCGCCGAGGATGGCGAATAGCCCCATCACGATCACCGCATCGTGCACGAGCGCGATGACCGCGCACGCGCCGTACCGCCACGGCTTCGGCAGCTGCCGGAACGCCAGCCAGATGTAGATCAGGATCGCCGCAGCCGCCGCGATGACGGCGAGCGTCGCGTACCGCGCAATCTCCGCCGAGACCGCGCCCGACACCGTCGCGAAGTCCTTCCGCTGCAGCGCGCCGAACCGCTCCTGCAGCCCCCGCTCGATGTCGTCGATCTCGCCCGGCGGCACCGGCCCCGCGCCCGCCGTCAGGCTCGGCGCGTTCTCCAGCTCGCTCGTCCGAACGATGTACGTGTTCTCGCCCGAGGCCTGCACCCGCGCCTCCGGGTGCCCAAGCTCCCGCATCGCCTGCCGCAGCTCCGCCTGCGAAACCGGCCGGTCGAGGAACTGGATCGTGAACGTCGACCCCGACGTGAACTCGATCCCCGGCTTCAGACCCCAGATCGCCAGCGCCGCCAGCGCCGCGACGAAGAACACGCCCGAGAACCCGAGGTACCACCACCGCTTGCCAGCGAAGTCCAGCATCGGCCTACTCCCCTGCCGCCTCGGCCATCCGCCGCCGCGGCCGCTCCTGCGCCGGCCGCTCCGACGCGTTGAACAGGAACGCGCTCTTCGCCATCGGCGTCCCGAGGATCATCTTCAGGAACGTGCGCGTCACCGTGATCGCCGAGAACATGCTCACGAGCACGCCGATCGCCAGTGTCAGCGCGAACCCCTTCACCAGCGCCGCCCCGAACTGGTCGCCGAACCAGTACAGGATGACGCACGTGATCAGCGTCGACACGTTCGAGTCGCGGATCGACAGCCACGCGCGCCGGAAGCCGATATCGATCGCCGCGTTCAGCGTTCGCCCGCGCCGCAGCTCTTCTTTCAATCGCTCGAAGATGAGCACGTTCGCATCGACCGCCATGCCGACCGAGAGCACGAACGCCGCGATGCCCGAAAGCGTCAGCGTCACCGGCACCAGCTTGAAGATCATCAGGACGACGGACGTGTAGACGACCAGCGCCGCCGAGGCGAGCACGCCCGGGAGCCGGTAGTACAGGATCATGAAGATCATCACGGCCGCCATCCCGACGAGGCCCGCCTTCACCGACGCCAGCACCGAATCCTCGCCCAGCGTCGCGCTCACTTCGCTCGCCTGCACCGTCCGCAGCGGGATCGGCAGAGCGCCCGAGTTCAGCTGCTTCGAAAGCGTGCTCGCCGCGCTGAACGTCGGCTGCCCCGTGATCTGGCCCGCGTCCCGGATGACCGCCTGCACCTCCGCCTCGCTCAACACCTGTCCGTCCAGCATCACCACCAGCAGCCGCCGCGGGTCGCCCGAGGGGTACTGCAGCGCCCGCGTCGTGATCTGCTCCATCAGCTGCGCGCCGACGCCCGTCGTCTCGAAGTTCACCGCGAACGTCGTGCCCAGCCGCGACGGATACGTGTTGTTCTTCAGGTAGGCGCCCGTCATCTGCAGCGTCTGCCCGTTCACCACGCCCGTCGCCGGTACGAGGTTGTACTGGTCGTCATAGACCATGAACTCGAGCGCCGCCGTCTTGCCGATGAGGTCCTGCGCTTCCGTCAGCGAAATGCCCGGCACCTGCACACTCAGCCGGTTGCCGCTCGCCCGCGTGATTTCGGCCTCGCTCACGCCGAACGCGTTCACCCGTCGCTCGACCACCTGCTTCGCGCTCTCCAGCGCCTGGTCGAGGTCGCCCTGGTAGTCCGGCGGCGGGTCGGCTTCCAGCACGAGGTACGCGCCGCCGCGCAGGTCGAGCCCCAGCCGCATCGTCTCCCGCTCCCAGTCGCCGATCTTGATGCCCCGGCCAGCAGGCCAGAAGTCGCCCGGCAGGTAGCGCGAGGGCGTGCTCGGCCAAACGACGATGACGCTGAACGTCGTCAGCGCCACCACGAACAGGAAGAGGAGAACCGTCGAAGTACTACGCACCCGAGTGTGTCACCTCGCCCTTCGGCCCCTCGGCCGCGGGCTGCGATTCGTTCGTCTCCAGCGTGCTCAGCCGCCGCGCAATCGCGTCCGTCACCGCCCGCACCCGGATGCCCGGCGCAATCTCGAGGATGATCTCCGTCGGGCCCGCCGCCGGCACCACCACGTCCTTCACCTCGCCGATGAGCCCGCCCGTCGTGATGACTTCATCCCCGATCTTCAGCTGCTGGACCGCCTTCCGCTGCTCCTTCTTCTCCTTCAGCACCGGCTGCAGCAGGATGAAGTAGAAGGCAGCAACCGCCAGCCCGGTGTAGAAAATCACGCTCCACATTGCGGCCATGGTGGAAACTCCTCCCGGGCACCCCCGGCCCTCGCTAGTCGGTCGCTCCGGGGCGCCCCAGCACGTCCCGCGCCAGTGCGAGAGCCTCCTCCCGCGTCCGGACGTGCCCCTCGAGCTGGGCGTGGCGAACCGATGTTAGGACAGCCCCAAGCAAGCGTCCACCGGAAAGGCCGAGCTCGGTAATGAGGTCATCACCCGTCACGAGCGGCGCCGGCCCGTCGTCCTCCGACGCCGCCCACGCCCGCGCCAGCACGTAGTTCACGAACCCGCAATGCCGCCGGAAGTGCTCCCGTGTATAGCGCGGCCCCTGCGTCGCCCAGCCGTCGGCGAGGTTCACCACCATCAGCGCCAGCACCTCCCCGTCGAGGTCCCGCACGAACCGCCGCACCGCCCGGTCCGTCGCCGGCCAGTTCCGCACCAGCTCCTGCGGCCGCAGGTGGTAGCGGATGAGCTTCGTGACGAGCCCTGCCGCCTCCTCGCCCAGCCCCAGCCCCGTCAGCCGCTCCGCCATCAGGTCGGCCCCCGCCGGCCCGTGCCGCGGAAACCGCAGCCGCCCCTCGACCACCGTCGCCGTCGCCGGCTTCGCGACATCGTGCAGCAGCGCGCCCAGCCGCACCAGCGCCGCGATCGGTTCTCCGCCCACTTCCCGCCCCAGCCAGCGGTCGAAATCCACCCAGCCGATCGCCTCCCGGAACGCCCGGCCAGCGGCGCCGTCCGCGAACACCGCGTCGACCGCGTCCACCGCCGCCAGGCTGTGCCCGAGCACGTCGTACGCGTGCAGCTCGGGCTGCGCGAAGCCCCGTCCCGCCTCCAGTTCCGGGAGCGCCGCCGTCAGCCGCCCCGCGGCATCCAGCGCCCGCAGCTGCGCGCCCGCGTCGTCCGCCAGCAGCGCCTCCCGCAGCCCGGGCCAGTCCATGCCCCCAAGCCTACGCCACCGGCGCGCCGCCCGCCGTCGGCTCGCCCGCCCGGCGCGCCGCCCCTACCATGCTCACGTGAACGGAAACGTCAGCCCGGCGCCCTTCCGCATCCGCTCTCTCACCGTCTCCGTCTACCTGCCCACCTTCCTCTTCGCCGTCGGGCAGGGCGCCGTCATTCCCGTCATGCCGCTCTACGCCATCGAAATCGGCGCCTCGCCCGCCTTCGCCGGCTTCCTCGTTGCCCTCCGCGGCATCGGCACCATGGCCTTCGATATCCCCGCCGGCATCATGGTCTCCCGCATCGGCGAACGCTGGACGATGCTCATCGCCACCGCCGTCCTCTTCCTCGTCGCGATCGGCATCGCGCTCGCGCCCCATCCGCTCGTCCTCGCCCCGCTCGTCTTCGTCATGGGCTGCACCTGGGCGATCTGGATGCTCGCCCGCCTCTCCTACGCGACCGATGTCTCGCCGCTCGACCAGCGCGGCCGCGTCCTCTCCCTCATCGGCGGCTCGAACCGCATCGGCAACTTCGCCGGGCCGTTCCTCGGCGCCGCGCTCGCCGCCGTCATCGGCACCGACGCCGCGTTCTACCTCCAGGCGCTCCTCGCCCTCGCCGCCGCGCTGCTCATCTTCGCCGTCGTCCGCGAAACGGGCGCCGAAACCGCGCCTGCCCATGCCTCCCACCCCGTCCTCGGCGTCCTCCGCGACCACGCCGGCATTTTCGCGACCGCCGGTCTCGCCTCCCTCGCCATCCAGGTTCTCCGCTCCAGCCGCCAGGCCGTCATCCCGCTCTGGGGCGACCGCATCGGTCTCGACGCCGCCCAGGTCTCGGTCATCTTCGGCCTCTCCTCGGCGCTCGATATGACGCTCTTCTACCCCGTCGGCATCGTCATGGACCGCTGGGGCCGGAAGTTCGCCGGCGTCCCCTGCCTCCTCTTCATGGCCCTCGGCATGCTCCTCGTGCCGCTCTCCGGCTCCTACCTCACGCTCCTCCTCGCCAGCCTCCTCGTTTCGTTCGGCAACGGCCTCGGCAGCGGCATCAACATGACCCTCGGCTCCGATTTCTCGCCTGCGGCCGGCCGCGGCGAATTCCTCGGCGCCTGGCGCCTCGTCACCGACCTCGGCACCGCCGGCGGGCCCCTCCTCGTCAGCGCCATCATCGGCCTCGGCTCGCTCGCCGCTGCGTCGGTCGTCACCGGCGGCATCGGGCTCGCCGGCGCGGCCGTCCTCGCTTTCCTCGTGCCCGAACCGCTCCGCCGCCACCGCGCCGCCGCCCCGGCGCCGGGCGCCTAAATACTCCGGATTGGGTAGCCGGAGAATCAGCTAAGCCTTTCAAAACCCTTCTGGGTCAAAGTCGTCCGTCTCGTCCTCCACCGAAAGGTCATCAGGCAGCTCAATGTCTATCTCAAACGTTTCATCGTCTGTGTATTCATCGTCAAATCGGGCTGACCAGTAAGTTCTGTGGGGAGATTTTGGAAGACTGTTGAACATATAATTCGGGCCGACCATGCAGTCGCTTATATCATCATGGAATTCGCGAAGAGTTCTGTAAGTAGTCTCTATAAAACTGTCATCGAAGTCATCGTCTGATAACTCTGGCGAATAGTCGCCATCATTCTCCTCGAAGAACTCGGGGTCTTCTTCCACCTGCGAACGGTCAAGATACAGCCAGTTCAACGAATCGTAGATTTGGCTTTGGTCGATTTTATAGTCGATAAATGGCGTCGGGTTTTTAGGAAGAGAATCGATCAAATTTGAATGATTATCTGGGAATAAACCTTCTCTAGTTGCTTCCGGGAAACCGGTCACCTTGAAGATCAACCATATTTCCGTAGACGTCACTTTTGAGCATGACGAGCATTGAACCTCTTCGGCCGAGGAAGAGACGAAGAATAGTGTTCGTTCGTCAGTTGGAATATGTTCCTGAATTAGGCCGAAGCAGTAGATGCTGCCACAAAATCCAAGTCTTATTCGCACATCTCTTTGGTTTTGGGCCCTGATCAATGACAAGGGCTGAGCCACCGTCACCCATTCGGTCATAGACTTGCAGACTGAACACCGTTTCTTCATGCGCGTTTTCACAGTGTAAAGACAATATCGATCGCCGGTGAAAATGAGAAAAAGATAGCTGAGGCATTGTCGCGAGCAGGTTGGAGCGAACAGTCTGATCATCTGAATTGTTTAAGCGAATGCATATGCCGGTTAGAATCTCGGTCTCTTTAACGAGCGGGGGGCCGGGAAAGATTCTAGCCAACGGGGCGAATTCTACAGGATCGCCCCCGCCTCCTTCAGCTCGGCAATCCGCTCCCAGTCGAACCCCAGCTCCAGCAGCACCTCCTCCGTGTGCTGGCCGAGCTCCGGTGCCCAGCCCCGTGGTTCCGCCGGCGTGCCGAAGAAGTCCGCTGGCGTGTTCACCTGCTCCACCGGCCCATCCGGCGATTCCAGCTCCACGAACGCCCCCGCAGCCCGCACGACCGGGTCCTGCACCACCTCGGCCACGCTCAGGATCGGCGCCCACCAGACGTCGTTCGCGTCGAAAATCGGCCCCCACTCCGCCAGCGTCTTCGTCGCGAGGATGCGGTCCAGCACCTCCACGAGCGCCGGCGCGTTGTCCCGCCGCCCCGGGATGTCGGCGAACCGCGGGTCTTCCGCCAGCTCCGGCGGGTGCCCCAGCGCCCGCAGCAGGTCCGGCCAGTGCCGGTCGCCCTGCAGCAGCAGCAGGTAGAACCACCGCCCCTCCGCATCCCGGTACGGGTTGATGAGCGGGTTCGGCGCGTGCCGCCGGTCGTGCGGGGGCGTCGGCGGCAGCTTCGCCCGCAGCTGCGTGTTCGTGTCCCACCCCATCATGTACACGCCGATCCGCGTCAGCGAGACGCTCACCCGCTGCCCCTTCCCCGTCCGCGTCCGCGCGAACAGCGCCGCCGCCACCGCGCCGGCCGCGTTCGCGCCCGTCATGTGGTCGCCCATGCCGCCCCGCTGCAGCGGCGGCTCCGCGCCCGCCGGCGTCAGCCCGGCCACCACGCCCGCGCGCGACCAGAACGCCCCAACGTCGTAGGCCGCACGGTTCGCCTCCGGCGAATCCGGCCCGTAGCCCGTGACCTGGCAGTAGATGAGCCCCGGGTTGCGCGCCGCCAGCCGCTCGTAGTCCATCCCCAGCCGCGCCAGCGCCCGCGGCCGCATGTTCGTCACGAACACATCCGCCCGGTCGATGAGCGCCTCCGCGATGGCGCGCCCTTCCGCCGTTTCGAGGTTGACCGCGACGCTCCGCTTCCCCCGGTTGTCCAGTTCGAACGGCGGGTTCATCACCGCCCCGAACGCCGCGCCCAGCCCCCGGAACGGGTCGCCCTCCGGCGGTTCGAGCTTCACGACGTCCGCCCCCCAGTCCGCCAGGATCGCCGCGCACGACGGTCCCGCCACCCAGACCCCCATCTCCACGACCCGGATGCCTTCCAGCGGACCTGCCATCGCGCGCTCCCTCCCTGCGCAGTTTCGCGGGGCGCATCATACCAGCCGGCACCCTTCGCGCCCCGGCCGCCGGCCTCGCCCGCGCCGTTCCGTTCGAAAGGCCGCTAGAGCAGCGCGTTCGCCAGCGCCGAGCACGCGCTCGCCAGCAAGATGGCGAAGACCAGCAGCCGGAACCGCCGCTCGTCGAACCGCCGGAAGAGCCGGTTCCCCGCCAGCCGGCCGACCTGGCTCGCCGGGAACGCCGCCGCCGCCAGCGCGGCCGCCCGCCCCGTCAGCGCCCCGGAGGCGAGCAGCATCGCCACCGCCCCGCCGGAGGTCGCGAGGAAGTACACCGTCGTCGTCCCCCGGAACGCCAGCGGCCCGAGCCGCCGCCCCTGCAGATAGAGCACCACCGGCGGCCCCGACATGCTCGTCGACGTATTCAGAATCCCGCTCGCGAACCCCGTCCCGAAATCCCACCCCGGGCCCCGGCCCCGCAGCTGCCAGCCCCGTGCCAGCACCCCCGTGAACGCCAGCACGCACACGGCGATGCCCGCCTGCAGCGCCCGCGGCTCCGCCGCCAGCAGCACTGCCAGCCCGAGCGGCATCCCCGCGTAGCACCCCGCGATCATCCGCGCCGTCATCCCCCGCTCGGCCGCCCGCCCCACCGACCGCAGCTGCGTCAGGTTCACCGCCGTCCCGAGCAGGTTCGCCAGCGCCACCGTCTCCTTCGGTCCCACCACCATCGCGAGGAACGGCACGATGAAGAGCGAAAATCCGAACCCCGAAAGCGCCTGGATGAGCGACGCCACCGCTGCCAGCGCCATCACGATGCCCACCGTCGCCGGGTCCATCGCCCCCTTATCGCACGCCCGGCCCCTTCGGCCAACGCGCAGCGCGCCCCGCCGCGCTACCCTACGCGCATGGAAGTTGCCAACGAACTCATGGTCCGCGGCATCGTCGTCGGCGTGTTCCAGGAGAACTGCTGGGTCATCGGGAACCGCCGCACCGGCGAAGCCATCTGCATCGACCCCGGCGACGAGCCCGAGGAGATCCTCGCACTCGCCCGCGACATGGGCGTCACCATCAAGTACATCGCCAATTCCCACGCCCACGTCGACCACGTCATGGGCGTTGCCGGCGTCCACGCCGCCACCGGCGCCAAATTCCTCCTCCACCAGGCCGACCTCGACCTCCTCCGCCACGGCTGGAAGTCCATCGCCGCCCGTTTCGGCATCCCCATCGAAAAAGGCCCGCCCGACCCCGACGCCTTCGTCGCCCACGGCGACATCGTCGAGGTCGCCGGCCTCCGCCTCCACACCATCGCCACCCCCGGCCACACCCCCGGCTCCGTCTCCTACTACGCCGAAGAAGGCATGCTCTTCAGCGGCGACACCCTCTTCCGCGGCTCCATCGGCCGCACCGACCTCCCCGGCGGCAACTTCGAACAGGAGATGCGCTCCATCTGCGAGCGCCTCCTCGTCCTGCCCGAGGACACCATCGTCCTCCCCGGCCACATGCAGGAAACCACCATCGCCTTCGAAAAGCAGCACAACCCCTTCGTCCTCGAATGGCTCCGCCGCGGCCAGGACCCGGCCGCCAGCTGGCTCCGGCAGTAGCCCCGTGCCCTCCGCCTCCATCGCCTTCCACGGCGGCGCCGGCACCGTCACCGGCTCCCGCTTCCTCGTCACCGCCGGAAGGGATGCCGTCCTCGTCGATTGCGGCCTCTTCCAGGGCCTGAAAGAACTCCGCCTCCAGAACTGGCAGGGCCCCGGCTTCGACCCCCAGGCGCCCCGCGCCATCGTCCTCACCCATGCCCACATCGACCACACCGGCTACCTGCCCCGCCTCGTCCGCCTCGGCTACCGCGGCCCCGTCTACGCCACACCGGCCACCGCCGAGATGACCCGCATCCTCCTCCTCGACGCCGCCGAAATCCAGGAAGAGGACGCTGCCTTCGCCAACCGGAAAGGCTTCAGCAAGCACCACCCCGCCCTCCCCCTCTACACCGTCAAGGACGCCTTCCGCGCCCTCGAATACCTCCGCACCCGGCCCTACGGCGAACGCTTCGACGCCGGCACCTTCCGCGTCACCTTCCGCAACGCCGGCCACATCCTTGGCTCCTCCTTCGTCCAGCTCGAGGTCCCCCTCGCCGACGACCGCGCCCACCGCATCATCTTCAGCGGCGACCTCGGCCGCTACCGCCAGCCCCTCCACACCGACCCCGTCCCCCTGCCCGCCTGCGACACCCTCGTCCTCGAATCCACCTACGGCGACCGCGCCCACAGCCACGACCCGATCGTCAGCCAGCTCCGCGACGAGCTCCTCCCCACCCTCGAACGCGGCGGCACCGTCCTCATCCCGGCCTTCGCCGTCGCCCGCGCCCAGCTCGTCACCCACCACCTCCGCGTCGCCATCGAAACCGGGCGCTTCCCCGATGTCCCCATCCACATCGACTCCCCGATGGCGAACGACGTCACCAGCCTCTACTCGCGCTACCTCGAAAGCGAATACCTCGACCGCGATATCCCCCACACAGCGCCCGGCGCCCTCTTCCCCCGCAACGTCCGCTTCCACCGGACCATCGAGGACTCGAAGAAGCTCAACAACCTCCCCGGGCCGCGCATCATCATCGCCGCCAGCGGCATGCTCACCGGCGGCCGCGTCCTCCACCATCTCCAGCGCCTCGCCCCCGACCCGCGCAACCTCATCTGCCTCGTCGGCTACCAGGCCGCCGGCACCCGCGGCCGCGCCCTGCTCGAAGGCGCACCCACCGTCCGCGTCTTCGGCATCGACGTCGAAGTCCGCGCCCGCGTCACCTGCCTCCACGGCCTCTCCGCCCACGCCGACCGCGACGAACTCCTCCGCTGGGTCGAATCCGCACCCGCGCCGCCGAAGCGCATCTTCCTCGTCCACGGCGAACCGCCCGCCGCCGAGGCCCTCGCCGAAGCGCTCCGCGCCCGGGTTCCCTCCGAGATTCGCATCCCCGCCCTCGGCGAGGCCTTCCCGCTCGAGTGAGGGCCTACCGCTCCCGGAAATTCAGGTAGTACTTGCTCGGCGTCGGCCCTTCCTGCCCCTGGTACTTGCTCCCCGCCTCCTTCGAGCCGTACGGGTGCTCCGCCGGCTCCGTCAGCCGCAGGAACGAAATCTGCGACACCTTCATCCCCGGGTAGAGCGCGATCGGCAGGTTCGCCACGTTCGAAAGCTCCAGCGTCAGCGCCCCGTTCCAGCCCGGGTCCACGTACCCCGCCGTCGAATGCACCAGCAGCCCCAGCCGCCCCAGCGACGACTTCCCCTCCAGCCGCCCCACGATGAAGTCCGGCAGCCGCACCCGCTCCAGCGTCACCGCCAGCGCGAACTCGCCGGGGTGGAGGATGAACGGCTGCTCCGCCGTCGCCTCCACCAGCTCCGTCAGGTCCGGGTACTCCTGCTTCACATCGATGAACGGCACTCGCGAGTTCCGGAACACCCGGAACAGGTGCCCCAGCCGCAGGTCCACGCTCGCCGGCTGAATCGCATCCGCGCCCAGCGGGTCGATTTCGATGTTCCCCGCCTCCAGTTCGCGCCGAATCGTTCGATCGCTCAGGACCATCGCCCTGCACCCCGGCTGGATTTCGCCCCAGTCTAGGCCCCAGCCGCCTTCCGTTCCTCCTCGCCGCCGCCCCGGCCCTCACCCGCGCGGTCCTGCCACCACGTCTCGCCCTCCAGCGCGCTCGCCAGCAGCATGCCCTCGCGCACCCCTTCCGGCAGCACCGTGCACCGCTCCAGCCCGTAGTGCCGCAGCACCGCCGCCAGGATCAGCACCCCGGGCGCGAGCAGCGCCACGCGCCGCGGGTCCTGCTTCCGCCGCCGCCCCAGCTTCTCCGCCGGCTTCCGCAGCAGTTCGCCGCTCAGCCGCTCCATCTCCCCCATCGTCAGCGCCGCCGGCTTCCGGTTCCGCGTCTTTCGCTCGAGCCGCACGAGGTGGTGCGCTGTCCCGCCGGTTGCCCACGCTTTCGCCGGCCGGCCCGGCGGCGCCGCCGCCAGCGCCATCCCCGCCGCCGCCGCGCCGAGCGCCCACGTCAGCGGCCCCGGCGGGTCGCCCGGCATCGCCGCCCGCAGCGCTGCCGCCCCCGCCCCCAGCGACGCCGCGGCCCACACCTCCCGCCCCGACGTCAGCGACAGTTCCGTCGAAGCCCCGCCCGAATCGACCACCAGCTGCTCCCCCCGTTCGTCCAGCCGCGCCCGCACCCCGAGGACGCCGAGCTGCGCCTCCCGCACGCCGGAGAGCAGCCGGATCGGTTCGCCCACCCGCTGCGCCAGCTCGGCCAGCACCTCCCCGCCGTTCGCCGCCCGCCGGCTCGCCTCCGTCGCCCCGATGACGAGGTGACCCGCCTCCCGCCGCGCCTTCGCCGCGAACCGCGTGACCACCGCCTCCAGGCCGCGCAGGTCGCGCGGGTCGATCCGCCCGTACCGCGCCACCTCCAGCCCGAGTTCGAGCAGCACCGAATGCGACTCCAGCGTCTCCACCGCCGGCCCGCCGCCCGGCCCCGGCACCAGCCGCCCGATGACCAGGTGCACCGTGTCCGAGCCGATGTCGATGACCGCCCGCCGCTCCTGCCGCCCGCCGCCGGCCATCGCTACCGCGCCCCGCCCCGCGGCGGCGGCGGGTCATCCGGCGCATCCGGGATGCGGTACGTCACCGGGCCCGGGTGCCACAGCCAGCCCAGCCCGCCCTGCGCCGCCTTCCGTCCGTAGAACCCGCCGCCCGGCCCGCGCAGCACCCACGCCGCCCCGACCGCCAGCAGCGCGCCGCCCAGCGGCCCGACGAGGTACACCCACCAGTCCCGCCACTCCCAGAACACCAGCGCCGGCCCCAGCGACCGGGCCGGGTTCATCGAAACCCCGCTCATCGGCCACCCGATGAGGCCCGCCAGCGCGATGTAGCCGCCGACCCCGCCCGCTCCCAGTGGCCCCACGTTCTGCGCTCCCGAGGCCGTCCCGAGGATCACCGTCACCAGCCCGAACGTCAGCACCACCTCCCACCACATCGCCCGCAGCGCGCTCACCCCCTCGCCCGGCAGCGTCAGCCCGGCCGTCCCCTGCTCCCCGACCAGCGCCACCAGCGCCCCCGCCGCTGCCGCCGCGCCCACCGCCTGCGCCACGAGATAGAGCGGCACCCGCCGCCACGGGAAATCGGACCGCAGCGCGAACGCCAGCGTCACCACCGGGTTCAGGTGCGCGCCCGAGACCGACCCCATCGAGAGGATGATTGCCGCCACCATCAGCCCCGGCACCGTCACCTGCGTCGCCGGGCTCACCACGTTTCCGCCGAACCGCGCGTCCACCATCGTCGCGCCCGCCGCCACGAACACGAGGAAGAACGTCCCCAGCACCTCCGCGAACAGCCGCCGCCACTCGTGCGCGTCGTCCATGAACGCGAACCGCTCCGCGAGGAATCCGGTCGGGTAGCCCAGCGCCCGCGCGACCGCGTCGCCCGCATTCGCCACCCGCTCCGCCCGCTGCCGGACATCGTTCGCCCGCGCCTCATCCGTCGTCGTCATCGCTCGAGGCTCCTTCTCCCGTCGGATGGCCCCGCAACCTAGCACCGCCTCCCCCGGCGATCAACACTCCGGCGGGCCCCCGCCCTGACTCCCCCCGCGGCCCGCGGTAAGCTGCCGCCATCACTCGCCGGAGCCCGCGATGGACCCCTTCGCCCACCAGCTCCCCCGTCTCGAATCCCGCATCGACCCCGCGTCCGAGGCCTTCCGCGCGAGCGCCGCCCACAACCGTGCCCTCGCCGCAGACCTCCGCGCCCGCCTGGACCGCGTCGCCTCCGCGGCCGAACCCGCGGCCGTCGAACGCCACCGCGCCCGCGGCAAACTCCTCGCCCGCGAACGCATCCAGCTCCTCATCGACCCCGCGACGGCCTTCCTCGAGTTCAGCCCCCTCGCCGCCGACGGCGTCTACGACGACGATGTCCCCTCCGCCGGCATCGTCACCGGTATCGGCCTCGTCGCCGGCCGCCCCTGTGTCGTCATCGCCAACGACGCCACCGTGAAAGGCGGCACCTACTACCCCCTCACCGTGAAGAAGCACCTCCGCGCGCAGGAGATCGCCGAAGAAAACCGCCTCCCCTGCGTCTACCTCGTCGATTCCGGCGGCGCCTTCCTCCCCCTCCAGCACGACGTCTTCCCCGATAAGCACCACTTCGGCCGCATCTTCTACAACCAGGCCCGGATGAGCGCCCTCGGTATCCCCCAGATCGCTGCCGTCATGGGCTCCTGCACGGCCGGCGGCGCTTACGTGCCGGCCATGAGCGACGAAACCGTCATCGTCCGCGGCACCGGCACCATCTTCCTCGGCGGCCCGCCCCTCGTCCGCGCGGCCACCGGCGAAATCACCACCCCCGAAGAGCTCGGCGGCGCCGATGTCCACACCCGCATCTCCGGCGTCGCCGACCACCTGGCCGAAGACGACCACCACGCCCTCCGCATCGTCCGCGATATCGTCGCCACCCTCCCGCCGCCACCGCCGCCGCCCTGGCCCGTCGCCGAGCCCGAGCCCCCCGCCTACCCTGCCGACGACCTCCTCGGCATCCTCCCCGCCGACCTCCGCCACGCCTTCGACGTCCGCGAAGTGATCGCCCGCATCGTCGATGGCTCCCGCTTCCACGAGTTCAAGGGCCGCTACGGCACCACGCTCGTCTGCGGCTTCGCGCGCATCGAAGGCCACCCCGTCGGCATCGTCGCCAACAACGGCATCCTCTTCTCCGAAGCCGCCCTCAAAGGCGCCCACTTCATCGAACTCTGCGCCGCCCGCGGCGTCCCCCTCGTCTTCCTCCAGAACATCACCGGCTTCATGGTCGGCCGACAGTACGAGAACGCGGGCATCGCCAAAGACGGCGCCAAGATGGTCACCGCCGTCGCCTGCGCCGATGTCCCGAAGTTCACCGTCATCATCGGCGGCAGCTTCGGCGCCGGGAACTACGCCATGTGCGGCCGCGCCTACGGCCCCCGCCAGCTCTGGATGTGGCCCTCCGCCCGCATCTCCGTCATGGGCGGCGAACAGGCCGCCTCCGTCCTCCTCCAGGTCCGCCTCGACCGCGGCGAAACCCTCTCTCCCGAGGAGCAGGAAGCGTTCAAAGCGCCGACCATCGCCCGCTACGAGGCCGAAGGCTCCCCCTACTTCTCCACCGCCCGCCTCTGGGACGACGGCGTCATCGACCCCCGCGAGACGCGCCGCGTCCTCGCCATGGGCCTCCAGGCCGCCGCCTGCGCGCCGCTCCAGCACACCCGCTTCGGCACCTTCCGCATGTAGCCGCTCCCGTCAGCCGAATCATCCAGTGAGACGCGCGCGAACCGGCGGGAACATTTCGTCACCCGCCGTCGTTCCCTGCATCGAAGGGGGAACGTCCCCGCAGGAGGAACCATGCCTTCGAACCCGCCCATCCGCCTCTCCGGCCCGCTCGGCTGGGCCATCGCCGGCGTCGCCGCCGCCGCGGTCTTCGCCGCCGGCGCCCTCACCGCCCGCGCCTTCGTCGACGGCGATAGCGCCGACGCCCCGCCCGCTGCCGGCGATTCGCCCGGCATCTCCGCCCCGTTCCCGACGCGCACGCCCTTCGGGCGCCCGTCCATCCCCGCCGCAGCCGGCCCCACCGGCATGGGCGGCGCCGGCGGCGAAGATGCTGCCTCCTCCAAACTCGGCTACGGCATGCCCTACCAGTGCCAGGCGCCGCTCCCCGCTTCCGCGCTCGGCGTCTCCGCCGTCGACCTCGAAGCCGCCGGCATCCAGCCCCGCATCCCGCGCGACGGTTTCGAACTCATCGCTGTCAGCCTCGCCGCCGTCGCCGACTGCGACGACCAGGGGCAGCCGGCCGGCACTCCCCGGCCCATGCTCTCCACCTCCTGGCGCCATACCGCGACCGGCCTCGAGGCCTACCTCTCCCAGGTCGTCTCGTCCGAGCCCCTCGCGCCCGTCCTCCGCTCCGACGGCGCGGTCTTCGCCGCCCTCGGCTACCACTTCTCCATCTACGTCAACAGCTACCCCGTCCGCCCCTACGACACGACGAAGCCGTACCCCTCCGGCCCCGACCCCCGCGCGCCGGAGGTCCTCCGCGAGCTGATCAGCAAGGTCGCGCCCGGCTTCGACCAGCAGTGCTTCTGGACCGTCACCGATGCCGATTGGTCGGCCCTCGCCGCTTTCGGTGTCGGCGACCCCCGCCCCGCCGTTCCCTCTGGCCTCGCCCTCACCGAAGTCCACATCACCGCCTTCCGCGAACCCGCCGCCGGCTGCGACACGTCCGTCAAGCCGACCGAAGGCTTCGGCCTCTACGCCTACTGGAACTCCGACCAGGGCGACAGCCTCGGCGTCTCCGTGACCGGCCTGCCCGCCGGTGCCGACACGTCCTTCCCCGGCTACATCGACCAGTACAGCGCGAGCTGGGCTGCCAGGGGGCTCCAGTTCTCCGTCTGGTACGGCGGCAAGGACGGCACCGGCAGCCCCGATGTCATCCGCGCCGTCGCGAAGGCCCTCGACCCGTCCTTCAGCGACGCCTGTTTCGTCCGTCAGCGCACCCTCACCGAGGCCGACATCCAGCGGCTCGGCTTCCGCGCCCCGGCGCCGCCGCCTGGCTACACCATCGACCGCGCGGCCAGCTTCGCGATGGACATCGACCCCGGCTGCCAGCGGCCGCAAGGCTTCGTCGCCAGCTACAGCCTCTCCTGGACGCTCGTCAAGGGCGCCGACGTCATCGACGTCGCCATCTACGCCAGCCCCGGTGCTTCCTCCTCCGGCGAGTTCTTCGGCTGGATCAGCGACTACGGCATCGGCTGGGTCACCCCGAACGGCACCAGCTACAACATCAACGCCTACTCGAAGGGCATCAACCCCACGGTCTCCCGCGACGACCTCATCGCCGTCGCGAAGAGCCTCGACCCCGCCCTCGACATCGACAAGCTCGAAAAGCAGGCCGGCGGCGGCGCCGTCCCGCCCCGCCCCGCGCCCGACGCCCCCGATAAGGGGAACTGACCCCCAATCTCGCGGGCCATGCTCGAAGGGGGAGCCGCGGCGCGCGGCTCCCCCGCTCATTTCGCCCCGGCCTCCGCCGAAGTCCGCGCCGGCGGCAGACGCCTCAGCCAGCCCGGGCTTCCATCCGCACCAGCACCTCCCCCGCGGCCACCGCCGCGCCCGGTGCGGCGCACACCTCCGCCACCACGCCCGCCGCATCGGCCCGCACCGGGTGCTCCATCTTCATCGCGTGCACCACGCAGAGCACGTCCCCCGGCGCCACCGCCTGCCCTGCGCTCACCAGCACCGCCGCGACGGTGCCCGCCAGCGGCGCGACCGCTTCCGCGCCCCGTCCGCCGCCTGCGTCCGCGACTCGCCGTGCCGGAGCCGGCGGCAGCGCCAGCCGGAAGGTCCACCGGTGCCCGTTCCCGTCCTCCACCACCAGCCTCCCTGCCTCCGCCCGCGCGTGCAGCGGCGCCCCCGGCTCGTCGAACGAGCAGGCGTCCGCCGTCGTCCAGCCGTCATCCAGCCACAGCGCAGCGCGTCCCGCCCCGACCCACCCCGGCCCCGCGAACGCCCCCGCCCCCTGCGCGAGCTGCCGCGCCGCCGCAGCCGCGGCCGCCCACGCAGCCGCAGGCGCCCCCGCCCGCGCGTGCAGCGCCGGCAGCCGCGCTTCGAGCCAGCCCGTATGCACATCGCCGCGGACGAACTCCGGGTCGTCCGCGAGCGCCTGCGCCAGCGGCGCCGTCGTCCGCGGCGTCTCGATGAGCCCCGGCGGGACGCCCCGGAGCAGCGCTACCGCCTCCTCGCGCGTCTGCCCGTGCACCACCACCTTCGCCAGCAGCGAATCGTAGAAGCCCGGCACCCGGTCGCCGTCGCCGTACCCCGCATCGACCCGCCAGCCTGCGCTCTGCGCCCCCGGCCACCACCGCACCTCGCCGCCGGTCGGCCGGAACTCCGCCGCCGGGTCCTCCGCATTCACCCGGAATTCGATGGCGTGCCCCGCGAAGCGCACCTCCTCCTGCGCGAACGGCAGCCGTTCGCCCGCCGCGACCCGCACCTGCAGCTCGACGAGGTCGAGCCCCGTCACCGCCTCCGTCACCGGGTGCTCCACCTGCAGCCGCGGGTTCACCTCGAGGAAGTACCACGGCCGCTTCCCGCCGGCGTCTGCCTCCCCCACGAGGAACTCGACCGTCCCCGCGTTCACATACCCCGCTGCCCGCGCCAGCCGCACCGCCGCCCCCGTCAGCTCCGCCCGCAGCGCCGCGTCCGCCGCCGGGCTCGGCGCCTCTTCCACCAGCTTCTGCCGCCGCCGCTGGAGCGAACACTCCCGCTCGCCGAGGTGCACCGTCGCGCCGTGGGCATCCGCCAGCACCTGCACCTCGAGGTGCCGCGGCCGCTCCACGAGCCGCTCCAGCAGCAGCCCGCCGTCCCCAAAGGCCGCCTCGGCCTCCCGGCGCGCCGCCGGGATGAGCGCGCGCAGCTCCTCGAACGACCCTGCCGCCCGCATCCCCCGGCCGCCGCCCCCGGCCCGCGCCTTCACCAGCAGCGGGAACCCGACCTCCGCCGCCGCGGCCAGCAGCCGTTCGTCATCGTCCGGGCCGTCGTACCCCGGCACCACCGGGATGCCCAGCCCCTGCGCGAACTGCCGCGCCCGCGCCTTGTCGCCGAGCAGCTCCATCGCCCCCGGCGGCGGCCCGATGAACACCAGCCCCGCCGCCGCACACGCCCGCGCGAACGCCGCCGACTCCGCGAGGAACCCGTAGCCCGGGTGCACCGCCGCGCAGCCGTGCGCCCGCGCTGCCGCGATCAGCTGCTCCCCGTCGAGGTAGCTCTCCGCCGCGCTCGAACCCCGCAGCAGCGCGACCGCGTCCGCCTCCCGCGCCGCCAGCGACAGCCGGTCGGCCGGCGACGCCGCGAGCACCGCCCGCACCCCCAGCCGCCGCAGCGTGCGGATGATGCGCACCGCAATTTCGCCCCGGTTCGCCACGAGCACCGCCGCGAACATCGCCGCGCATTCAACCACAGCCCGGCCGGCCTACGCGAACCGCCCGTCCACCAGCCGCACCACCTCGCCCCGCCGCGCCCCGCACCAGCGGCACGAGCCGTCCATCTCCGGGTCCGGGTGCCGGACTTCGACCTCCACGACCCCGGCGAGGTCGCCCAGCTCCTCCGCGGCCCACGCCGCCAGCTCCCACGCCACGAACTCTCGCGGCGGCCGGCACACGAACACCAGCCGCCGCGGCGCCGCTTCGCTCACGGCCGGAGCGCGATCTTCAGCACGCCGCCCTCCCGCTTCCGGAAGAGGTCGTAGCCCGCAGGCGTCTCGCTCAGCTTCAGCGAATGCGTCAGCAGCGGCCGCAGGTCCACTTTCCCGCCCTGTACCAGCGCCATCAGCCGTTCCATCCGCGCCGTCCCCACCGGGCAGAGCGTCGTCACCAACCTCCGGTGCAGGAACGATCCGCCCGTCGGCAGCCGGAGCTCGCTGTACCCGCCGTAGACGCCGACCGAGCTGACCGTGCCCCCGTTCCGCACCACCGCGCACGCGTTCTGGAACGTCACCTCGTGGCCGAGCGCTTCCACCGCCACGTCCACCCCGCGGTTCCCCGTCAGCCGCATGATCTCGGCGACCGCGTTCGCCGGGTCCACCACCACGTCGGCGCCGAACCGCTTCGCCATCGCCGCCCGCTCCGGGATGCCCTCGACCGCGATGATCAGACCCGCGCCGTACGTCCGCGCCCCTGCCGTCGCGCACAGCCCGACCGGCCCCTGCGCGAAGATGGCCACCGTATCGCCCGGCTTCAGCTCCGCCCGCTCGATGGCCGCGAAGCCCGTCGACATGATGTCCGTCACGAACAGCACCTGCTCGTCCTCGAGGCTGTCCGGCACCTTCGCCATCGAGGTCTGCGCCCCGTTCACGAGGAAGAACTCGCCCTGCGCCCCGAAGAGCAGGTTCGCCGGCGCGCCGAACGTCTCGCACACCTGGTGGTCGCCCTCCATGCACCGCCGGCAGGTGCCGCAGCAGAGCAGGCAGCTCACCACCACCCGGTCGCCCGGCCGGAAGGCCGTCACCCCCGCGCCCACCGCCTCCACGGTGCCGACCGCCTCGTGCCCCATCGGCACGCCGGGCGGCACCGGCAGGTCGTCCACCACGTGGATGTCGCTCCCGCAAATCGTCGAAAGCCGCGTGCGGATGAGCGCCTGCCCCGGCCCCGGCGCATCCGGGTACGGGATCTGCGCCATCGCCACCTGCCCCTCGCCCGTCTTCACGCACGTGTTCGAAACCGGCATCGTCAGCTCCTCCTTCTCCGCGGGCCGCTCCCGGCCCGGCGACCAATCCTAGCGGGTCAGCGAAAACGTCTGGTCGAAAGCGCCGCTACACCCGCTCCGCGACGGCGCTCCCCATCGTCCGGGTATCCACCACCTTCGCCCCCGGCCCGGCGATGTCTGGCGTCCGCAGCCCCTCCCGGATGACGGCATCGACGGCCTCCTCCACGGCCCGCGCCTCCGCCTCCAGCCCCAGCGAGAGCCGCAGCATCATCGCCGCGCTCAGGATCATCGCCAGCGGGTTCGCCTTCCCCTGCCCCGCGATGTCCGGCGCGCTCCCGTGGATCGGCTCGTACAGCCCGATGCCCGTCCCATCCTTCCGCCGCCGCCCGAGGCTCGCCGAGGGCATCATCCCCATCGAACCCGCCAGCATCGCCGCCTCGTCCGTCAGGATGTCGCCGAACATGTTCTCCGTCACGATGACGTCGAAGCTCGCCGGCCGCCGCACGAGGTACATCGCGCACGCATCCACGAGGATGTGCTCCAGCTCCACGTCCGGGTACTGCTTCCCCACCTCCGTCGCCACCTCCCGCCACAGCTGCCCCGTCCGCAGCACGTTCGCCTTGTCGACGCTCGTCACCTTCTTCCGCCGCTGCCGCGCCAGCTGGAAGGCAACGTGGCACACCCGCGCAACCTCCCGCTCGCTGTACCGCAGCGTATCCACCGCCTGCCGCCCGTCCGCGTTCTCCCACCGCCGCTTCGGCTTGCCGAAGTACAGCCCGCCGGTCAGCTCGCGGATGACGACCATGTCGACGCCCTGCAGCACCTCCGGCTTGAGCGTGCTCTCCCCGATCATCTCCGGCGCGATTTTCACCGGCCGCAGGTTCGCGAACAGCCCCAGCTGCTTCCGCATCCCGAGGATCGCATCCTCCGGCCGCACCGCAGCCCGCGGGTCGTCCCACTTCGGTCCGCCGACGGCCCCGAACAGCACCGCATGCGACGCCTTCGCCTGCGCCACCGTCTCCGGCCGCAGCGCGACGCCGTACCGGTCGATCGCCGCCCCGCCGATCGTCTCCTCCTCGTAGACGAACTCGTGCCCGAACCGCCGTTCGATGCGGCCCAGCACCTTCAGCGCCTCTTCCATCACCTCCGGGCCGATCCCGTCGCCCGGCGTCACCAGGATGCGAAACGTAGCCATGGCCCCGTATTCTCCCGGCCCGGGGCCTCACCGTCGATCGGCCGCGCCGGCCGCGTCAGTCCTCCACGTCCGCCTCGGCGCCGCGCGGCAGCCGCAGGTCCGGCGGTTCCGCCGCGCCCGTCACTGGCACCTGGTCGTCGGCCCCCAGCGGCGGGATCGAGATGTTCGCCACCACGGCCTCCCCGTCCAGCGGGCTCGCCCGGTGCACGCTCCCCGGCCACACCGCCAGCACGTCGTACGGCTTCAGCACCGTCTCCACCCCGTCCACCTCGACCACGACGCTGCCTTCCAGCGCGACGTACATCTGCATCGACCGCCGGTGCACGTGCGAGCCGACGGCGTCGCCCTCGCCGCTCATCCGGATGACCCGGACGCTCGCAGCCGGGCATTCGAAATCGGTCAGCAGGTGGTACAGCCCTACCGGGACGGGACGGGTCGCGGTCATCATCCGCCTCCTTGTCGGTCTTCCACTCCAGTGTGCGCCGAAACCGGCCCCGCGTCGCGGGTCAACCGTGTCCCTGCGCCGCGTCCGGAAGTCCCGCGCTTCCGCCGTCGAACCAGCGCGCCTCCCGCCGGAGCGCCCGCTCGAGCCGCGCCAGGTACTCCCGCCGCGGCACGTCCACCCCGCCCATCCGCGCCGTGTGCGGGTTCAGCACCTGGATGTCGACCAGCTCCACGCCGATCGCCCGGCAGTGCTGCACCATCGCCGCCGCGGCCACCTTCGAGGCGTCGGTGTACAGCGTGAACATCGATTCCGCGCCGAACATCGCCCCTACGGCCAGCCCGTACAGCCCGCCCGCCAGCGTCTCACCCAGCCATACCTCGAAGCTGTGCGCCCACCCGAGCGCATGCAGCTCCCGGTACGCCGCCGCGAGGTTCGGCGTCAGCCACGTTCCCTCCCGCCGCTCTCCGCACGCCGCGATCACCTCGTCGAACGCCGCGTCCACCGTCACCCGGAACCGCCCCGACCGGATCGTCCGCCCCAGCCGCCGCGGTACGGTGAACGTCTCCACCGGCAGGATCGCCCGCGGGTTCGGCGAACACCACCAGAGCTCGTCCTCTTCGTCCCGCGGCCACGGGAAGTACCCCAGCCGGTACCCCGCCACGATCATCTCCGGCGTGAACTCTCCCCCCGTGACGTAGACCGTCTCGTCCGCCCGCGCCAGCGCCTCCGGCCCCGGCACCGAATACCGCGGCCGCGGCAGCGGCAGCGCCGGTCCCTGCGTCCGCACCTCCAGCGCGATGGGGCACGGACGCCCTGCGCTGTCCCGCACCGCGACCGCGATGAGGTCCGAACCGCCGTCGCCGCTCACCCCGCCGGCTCCCGCCGCCCCCCGATGACGAACGTGACCAGCCCGAGCGCCACGATGCGCCCGCCGTCGTCCCGCACTTCGACCTGCGTGAACGCCGCCGTCCGCCCCATCTTCACCACCCGCGCCTCCGCCACCAGCTCCGTGCCCCGCGCCGGCGCCAGGTACGAAACGTGCAGATCGCTCGTCGCGTGCGGCCGCGCCCGGATCTCCGCCTCCTCCCGCAGCGTCCGCACGGCGCCGCCCGCCACCGAGTCGATCAGGCTCGAAATCACGCCCCCGTGCACGACGTCGTTGTAGTTCAGGTGCTCCTCCCGCAGCCGCACCCGGTTCACCACCCGGCCCGGCACCGCCGAGACCGTCTCGATCCCCACCAGCTCCCAGTACCGCCCCCGCGCCCAGGCCTGCAGCCGCGCCGTCAGGTCGCCGTCGTCCATGCGCGAAAGCCTACCCCGCGCCGCTGCCCCGCTCCACGGGCACCCGTGGCGCGCAGGCCCCGCCGTGCGGCACCATCCGGGGATGCCCGGCTCAGCCTCGTCCCGCGCCGCTGCCCGGCGCGCCCTCGACCGGCTCCGCGCCCTCCGCCCGGACCCCGAGGCCGCGCGCGCCTTCGCCCGCGAACTGCTCACCGTGCCCGCGGACCCCGAAACCCTGCTCGCCGCCGTCGAACTCCTCGCCGCCGCGCCAGCTCCCGCTGACCTGGCCCCGTTGCGGGCCGCGTTCGCCTGGCTCGCGGCCGCCCCGAAGCGGCGCGACCCCGGCACCCTCCTCCGCGCCCGCATCCTCGACGCCATCGCGCCCGTCGCAACCGGCGAGGACCTCGACCTGGCGCGCGCCGCGCTCTCGACCGTCGAGCGGACCGTCAACGGCTCCGGCGAGCCCCTCCGCGCCGCCGCCCTCCGCCTCCTCGCCCGCCTCGACTTCGAGGCTGCCGCCGCACAGGCGGCCATCACCCTCGCCGCCGGCGACGCCCGCCCGATGTCCGGCGAGCCCGCGCTCACCGCCATCCGCGTGCTCGCCGCTGCCGGGCGCTCCGAGGCGCTCGTCATCACGGCGCTCGCAACGCCGTTCCCGGCCCCGCTCCGCGCCGAGGCCGTCCGGGGGCTCGTCGCCCTCGAGGCCGCCGCGTTCGATGCGTTCACCCGCGCAGCGCTCCCGGGCTTCGTGGCCGAACCCGAGCTTGCCCTCGCCCTCGCCGACCTCCTGTTCGCCCACCCCTCAGGGGAGCAGGCCGCGGGTGCGCTCACGCAGCTGCTCGCGGCCGCACGGGGCATCGAACTCTACGCCTCGCTCGCTGCTTCCATCGTCGCCGCGCGCAGCGAGTGGGCGCTCGTCTGCTTCGCCGATGCCCTCGAGGCCGAAACCGGCCCCGCGAAGCTCGCCGCCGCGCGCGAGGCCCTGTCGCTCGCCCCGCCGGTCCCCGCTGCCGCCCGCGCCGCCGCCATCATCGAGCGCCGGCTCGGCCCATCGGCCTAGCCCGCCAGCAGCGCCTCCGTCTTCGGCATCCACGCCGGCCGGCCCTGCTCGTACGCCGCAATCCGGTCCTCCAGCTGCAGCGTCAGCCCGATATCGTCCAGCCCGTTCAGCAGGCAGTACTTCACGAACGGGTCGATCTCGAACCGCCGGCTCCACGCCCCGTCGGCCGTCGCCACCGTCTGGGATTCGAGGTCCACCACCAGCTCGGCTTCCGGCAGCTCCTCCGCCCGCGCCACCAGCCAGTCGCAGTCCTCCTGCGGCAGGGTGATCGTCAGCAGACCCACCTTCGACGAGTTGTTCCTGAAGATGTCCGCGAACGACGGCGCGATGATCACCCGCAGGCCCATGTCGTCCAGCGCCCACACCGCGTGCTCGCGCGACGAGCCGCAGCCGAAGTTCGGTCCCGTCACCATGATCGGCGCGCCCTTGTAGACCGGGCGGTTGAGCACGAAGTCCGGGTCCTTCCGCCACTCGTCGAACGCGTACGGCCCGAAGCCCGTCCGCTCGATCCGTTTCAGGAACTCCTTCGAGATGATCTGGTCCGTATCCACATCGGCCCGGTTCAGCGGGATGACCCGCCCGCGCACCGTCTCGAACTTCTTCATCGCTACTTCCACTCCCGGATGTCGACGAAATGCCCGGCGATCGCCGCCGCCGCGGCCATCTGCGGGCTCACGAGGTGCGTCCGGCCGCCGCGGCCCTGCCGTCCCTCGAAGTTCCGGTTCGAGGTGCTCGCGCACCGCTCGCCCGGCATCAAGATGTCCGGGTTCATCCCGAGGCACATCGAGCAGCCGGCCTCCCGCCACTCGAATCCCGCCTCCTTGAAGATGCGGTCCAGCCCCTCTTCTTCTGCCTGGTGCTTCACGAGGCCCGAGCCCGGCACGACCATCGCCCGCACGTGCGGCGCGACCTTCCGGCCCCGCACCACCTCGGCCGCCGCCCGCAGGTCCTCGATCCGGCTATTCGTGCACGAGCCGATGAACACCCGGTCCAGCCGGATCTCCTGGATCGGCGTCCCCGGCTCGAGCCCCATGTAGTGCAGCGCCCGCTCCGCCAGCTCCCGCGCCTGCGGCGTCGGCGCCTCCGAGGGGTCCGGCACCCGGCCCGTCACCGGCACGCTCTGCGCCGGCGTCGTCCCCCACGTGACCGTCGGCACGATCCCCGAACCGTCGAGCGTTACATACGTGTCGAACTCCGCCCCCTCATCCGTCGGCAGCGACCGCCAGTAATCGAGCGCCCGCTCCCAGTCGGCGCCCTTCGGCGCGAACCGCCGCCCTTCCATGTACGCGAACGTCGTGTCGTCCGGCGCGATCAGCCCGGCGCGTGCGCCGCCCTCGATCGACATGTTGCAGATGGTCATCCGCCCTTCCATCGAAAGCTTCCGGATGACCTCGCCCCGGTACTCGATGACGTGCCCGACGCCGCCCGAGACGCCGATCTTCCCGATGATCCCGAGGATCACGTCCTTCGCCGTCACGCCGGGGTGCAGCTCGCCCGTCACCTCGACCGACATCGTCTTCGGCTTCGCCTGCGGCAGCGTCTGCGTCGCCAGCACGTGCTCCACTTCGCTCGTCCCGATGCCGAAGGCGAGCGCGCCGAACGCCCCGTGCGTCGACGTGTGGCTGTCCCCGCACACGATCGTCATCCCCGGCTGGGTCAGCCCCTGCTCCGGCCCGATGACGTGCACGATCCCCTGCCGGATATCCCCCACCCCGAAGAGCGGGATGCCGAACTCCTCGCAGTTCTTCCGCAGCGCCTCCACCTGCTGCACCGAAAGCGGGTCCGACCACGGCTTGTCGCGGTCGATGGTCGGCACGTTGTGGTCCACCGTCGCGAGCGTCAGCTCCGGGTGCCGGACGCGCCGGCCCGCCAGCCGCAGCCCTTCGAACGCCTGCGGCGACGTCACTTCGTGCACGAGGTGGAGGTCGATGAAGAGCAGGTCGGGCTTCCCCGGCTCGCTCGCCACGACGTGCTGCTCCCAGATCTTCTGGATGATGGTCTTCGGTGTGCTCACAGGGCTCCTGCCGCGGTCGGTCTCGTTCGTTGCGGGTTGTACCGAAAAGTGTACCAGCCCCGCAGCTACCGGCCGGTTCCTTGCAGCGTCCCCCGGCGGCGTCCCGCTTCGACGAGCGTCGCTCCCACCACCGCCGCCAGCATCTTGGGTCCCGCGAATGCCCGCTGCAAATACAGGTTGTTCGCCCTCTTTGCGGCTTCGATCACCCGCCCCGAGGCCGCGTGGCTGATGTAGCTCGTGACGATGACCACGAGGTCGATCGAGCCGCCAGCACGGTCCACTGCCCGTCCACCTTGCTTCGCTGCATCGGCGTCCAGCCACTCAACCCGCAGCCCGGCCTCCTCGAGAAGCGCCGTTGCCTTCGCCTGCAGGCTGGGGTGCCCGCCGACCACCAGGACCGACTTCCCGGTGAGGTCGACCTTCTGCCCGTCGCTGCCAGCGGCCGCGAACTCGACGAGTTTCTCGACGTGCGGCCGAATTTCGGGAAATACCACAGCGAGCGCCCGCAGGTCGCCCAGCAGCTTCGAATCCTTCCGGAACTCGCGCGGAATGCGCTCTGCGATGTAGTCGAACGGTTCTCCGCGCTCCAGCGCCCACTCCAACGACGCGAGGAGCGCCCGCTCCTTCAGCGCAGGGAAGGCATCGAGGCAGCTGGCGAACACATTCGGCACCTCGTCGTCCTTCCCCTGCCGCAGCAGCTCCCGCACCAGCCGCACGAACGCCTGCTCCGCATCCTGGTCGTGCGTCTTCCGCCGCGCCGCCTCCAGCGCGAGCCGGAACAGCTTCAGCCGCTGTTCCCCGTCGAGCGCCTCCGCCCCCGCGATCGTCCCGTCCTCGACCCCGTCCGCGATCCGGTTCAGCGTGTTGTCGCCCCGCTGCGTGGTCGACGCGAACTCCGCCGCCTCCAGCAGGTTCTGCACGTTGCCGATGCCCCATGCCTTCAGGGCCTCCGGCAGCACGTCGTCGATGACGGCGTCCGTCACGTAGCCGCCATCCTGTGCGAGCACTTCCGAAAGGTGCTCCCAGCTGTCGTCCAGCCGCACCTGCTTCAGGTACTCGAAATACCCCTTGAAATCCTTCGTCAGCCCCTTCCCGTCGCCTTCCGCAGCGAGCCGGTACGCTGCGAGGAACTCCGCATACCCCCGCAGCCGTTCCTCGCTGCCGATGAGCCGCAGCAGCTGCCGGCGCTGGTCGCGCGAAGCCCACTCCCGCGGCCCGCGCGCGACGATCGCCAGCGTCGAAACTGCCCCGACCGGCACGACCTCCGGGTGGCGCTCCCCGGCGGCCTTCAGCAGGTCGATGGCCAGCTGCGCCGCCCACGAAAAATCCCCCGCGACGGTCGTCTTCTTCGGCCAGGCGTTCGCCCAGTCGGCCACCGCCTCCCCCTCGTACAGCACGCTCGCGAGCAGCACCAGCCCGAGCACCCGCGTATCCGCCGCGACCGACCCGTCGCGCACGAAGTCGCTCAGCCGCTGCTCGTCGACCTGCTGGCCGCGCCGCGCCGCGCCGAGGAACTGCGCCAGCCGCACCAGCCCGTGCAGGCTCGCCTCGCGCCGCGCGATCTCCGGGTCTTCCGCGAGCCCGGCGATCGCCTCCCGCCCGGCTTCCCACCGGTCCTCGCCGATGCCGCTGCCGCGGTTGTTGACCTCCTGCCAGAGCGCCGCGTAGGCATCGGCGAACCGGTCGCCCTTCAATTCGAGCGCGGCCGCGAACTCCTGCCATGCGGCGGCCTTCAGCCCGCGCTCCGCCTCCGCCGTGAGGTCCGCGTCGGCCCCTGCGTCGCCGGCCAGCGCCCGCCGGAACCACGTCAGCGCCTCCGCCCAGCGGCCGTTGTAGAAGAACCAGTACCCCAGCAGCATCCGCAGCGCCGCCTGCTCGCCGTCCCGCGCCTGCTGCAGCCGGGCCTCGAGCGCCTGCCGCGCCGGGTCGTCGTGCCGGCTCCGCAGCCGGTCCAGCTCCGATTCCCAGTCGAACCCAGCACCGGCCGCGTCCGGTAGCTCCGGTTCGTCGGTCGGGCCCGTCGCAGGCTCTGTCCCCGGAGCTGACGGCTGGACCGTCACCCCCGGGACGCGCGTTTCGCCGGCCCCCAGGACCTCGACGAGCCGCTCCAGCGCCGCGGTCAGCCGGTCCAGCCGCTCGTACAGCCCCTCGAATCCTGCCGGGATGCCGTCCGCAGCCGCCGGCGCAGCCGTCGCCGCGGCGGCCCCGGCCTCCCCGGCGGCCGCCGCCTCCGCCGTTCCGGTCGTGGGCTCTTCGCGTGGCTTCTCCTCGGCCTTCTTCGCTTCCTCCGCAGCGTCCTGCGCCACCGCCTGCCGGCGCTCCTCCGCGATCCGCGCCTCCTCGTCCTCCCGCCACCGCTCCACTTCGCCGCTGTCCGGCAGCACCAGCAGGTCGCCGAACCCGTCTTCGAGAATCCGGAGCGTCTCCGGCACCCGCGGCAGCCGCCACCGCTTCTCCTGCGGCACCCATCGGTATCCTGGCACCCGCTTCACCAGCTCCCGGTCCGCGAACGAACACTGCACCGAGAACTCGTTTTCCATCACCTCGAGGCGCGCTTCCGCCGTCGGCGGGTCCTGCGACTGCGCCCGCGCGGCCGCCACCTCCTCCGCCAGCGCCGCCGGCGGCTGCCAGCCGTCCGGCCCGAACAGGTGGTCCAGCAGCCGGTACGTCGCCATCTGGCGCGGCAGCGAATAACTCCGCCGCGGCGGCAGCCACCGCGCCCCGGGAAAATGGCGCAGCACCACCCGGTCGGCCGCGCTCGCGGCCTCCGCCAGCAGCCGGTTCTCATCCGCCCGCACCGTGATCATTGCGCCGCAACTCTAGCACGCCGAAAGCAGGCCCTGCGCATCACCGTCTCCGTTCGCCCGGTAGCCGCCAGGGCGCCATCCGGTGGCCGGACGGTGGACTTCTAACGCCGCTCTAATGGCCCCGCCTTGACACGCTGCGGTATCTTCACGGTGCGTTCACTGAAGTGGTCGAGCGGTGGACAGCACGGTTCGAACGGGTGGCCCACGGGAGCCCCCGGGTTCGTTGGGGAGCGAGCCCGGCCCCGCCCGCCAGCCCGCAGGGAAGATCGCCATGACGCCCCGCCGCATCGTCGCTCTCCTCGCTGCCGCAGCGGCCGCGTTCGCCGCGCTCGCTGCCCTCCCGGCCGCCGCACAGATTCCCTACGCCGTCTCCGCGATCGCCCCCGCGCCCGTCCAGCCCGGCCAGCAGGCCGCCGTCACCGTCCGCGTCGAAGGCCAGGTCGCTACCCTCCCGGGCTTCATTTACGACGTCCAGGGCGGCACGCTCGTCGGCGTCCTCGCGCCCACCCCCGTCGCCGCCAACGTCGCGGAGGGCACCGTCTTCGTCCGCCGCGATACCCCCGGCACGGCGACCCTCTCCGTCTCCTTCGCCGGCCAGGTCCTCGCCTCCGCGAACGTCACCTTCAGCGCCTCTTCCGGCGCCATCCGCGTCGAAACCCTCCTCGATGCGGGCCCCGACGCCGCCGCCCGCACCTGGCGCTACCAGGTCATCGATGCCGCCGGCGCCGTCGTCGCCGAGCTCCAGGTCAGCACCAGCGGCGACGCACCGCTCGGCGCGGCCGTCGCCGAGGGCCTGCCCGCCGGCGCTTACGCCGTCCGCCAGGTGCTCGGCGCCGATACGGCCCTCGCCTGCGCGCCTGGCGCCTTCTACGCCGTCAGCCAGCCCGCCGGCGCGGTCGCGACCGTCACCCTCGGCGCCAGCCCCGTCACCGTCCGCTTCACCATCGTCCCCTGCCCCGACCTGCCCGCCGGACTCGAAGTCATCATCCCGGTCGACACCATCGTCCCCGGCGCCGGCAGCGGCATCGTCGGCGACGCCGTCCCCGCGCCGGCCGAGCCGCCGTTCAGCGAAGTTGCCGGCGTCCGCCAGCCCGGCCCCGGCCTCCTCCCGCCGGCCGCGGGCAACAGCCCGGCCGCGGCCGCGCCCTCGCCGCTCCCGGCGCTCATCGCCGCGGGCTCCCTGCTCCTCCTCTCCGGCGGCGGCCTGCTCCTCCTCTCCCGCCGCCGGTCCCGCCCCCTGGTGTGAGCCTTCGGTCAGGAGGCACCCCGGGTGCGCCAGTTGGCCGGCGCACCCGGGGTAACTATTTCCCCCTCGAGACGTTCAGATTTTACGAACGAAGGCTTGACGCTAACGCTGGCCTTCGGCCATAACTTCTCAAGCTCACGGCAGCCACCGGTGGGTCGAGACGCTGGTGCCGCTGCCGCCAAATCCCACGGCGCCGGCGGGGTGCGCCCACGAGTCCCAGGGGGACTTCATGGTGCGTTCCTCCCGGCGGTTTTTCGTTTTTGCCGCCCTTGCCCTCCTCGCAGCCGTCGTCTCGGTCGGCCAGCTCCGGCTGTCCGAAACCCCGGCGCGCGCCGCCTACGACCCCTCCGGTCCCGCCTGGGACCCCCTCTCGACGTTCGACGCCTCCAGCAGCCCGGCGCCGGTCCTCCAGCCGCCGAAGCTCCTCGCGGGCACCAACTCCCACGGCCTCCCGGCCAACGCCCAAACGCGCAACGGCTACTGCCTCGATGTCAACGTCCCCGGCGTGACCGCCGCCGCCATCGGCACCCTCGGCTTCGTCATCACCGCCACCAACCCCATCAACCCGGCCGACCCGCCCGCCGTCAACGTGCCCGTGCCCACCAGCGGCACCTACGCCTACGGCGCGGTCGGCCCCGCCGCCGGCGCCGACTATGACGACGGCGGCACCCCCGCCGATACCTCCGACGACGTCTACTGCGTCGTCGCCTATGCGCCCCCCGGCTACCAGACCCTCTCCATCGCCTGGCACTGGGACGGCACCGCCTCGGTCCCGAACCCGATCATCCTCCCCGACATCGCCATCGTCACCGTCACCCTCGACAAAATCGGCGACGGCATCGTCGGCGGCCCGGCCGAGGTCTGCACCACCGGCTGGGACAGCACCTTCCTCACCGGCGCCTCTTCCAACCCCGTCTCCGGCGTCAACAGCCCGCTCATCCCCAACGGACTCACCGACCCGCCCGACCCCGTCAACGCCGTCTCCACCACCGACTTCACCATCGTCTCGTTCACCGGCGCCACGCCGACCGTCGCCTACGTCCGCCAGGTCGGCCCCGAATGGTGCGCCGGCATCGATGCACCCAACAACTCCTCGAACATCCAGGTCCAGTTCAACTTCCACGCCGTCTACAACCGCGTCGATATCGGCAACCCCATCGTCACCATCGACAAGGACGCCGACGACCAGCCCGCGAGCCTCCAGCTTCCTGCCAACCGCCTCGTCGAAATCAAGCGCGTCGTCGAACTCCGCCACGTGACCCTCGACGGGCGCACGCCGCCCCGTCCCCTCTCCTCCCCGATGGTCATCGGCGCCACCCACTACATCTGCCTCATCGGCACCGTCGCCGCCGACTCCCTCCTCGCCTCCAACATCGCCTTCACCCCCATCGGCGGGCCCGATGTGCCCGGCGTCACGGGTATCACCGTCTTCCATAAGTCCGCCGCGAACGAGCCCCGCATCAGCTCCTCCGTGCCCAACGGCACCCTCTGCTTCTCCTACACCTCGAACGCCCCCGGCCAGCACGCCGTCGCTGCCTACTTCAACGATTCGAACAACGGCGGTGCGCTCACCGCTGCCTTCTTCGACACCGACGGCGACGGCAACGGCATCGTCCAGCCGGGCCCGGCGAGCCCCCTCATCACCCGCTGGGTCCGCATCGACCGCACCGAAATCACCACCGGCGGCACCCCGACCTCCGGCGTCGTTACGTTCGGCACGATCGAGCTCCCCCTCCGCTTCAACGTCGCCGACGGCACCTTCCTCGCCAGCGCGAACCTGACCGAGTGGGTCATCGGCTCCTTCAACTCCGGCACCCCCCAGACGACCAACCTCCTCGTCGACGGCGCCCGCCTCGAAATGCGCATCATCGGCTGCGGCTACTTCCAGGTGCCCAACACGCTCCTCAAGCCGACCGTCGTCACGGGCATCTCCGTCGGCGGCCGCTTCGAACTGAACGACGGCGGCCAGGACCCCTTCGCGCCCGCCTTCGGCGACACCGACGCCAATCCCGACGACATCCGCATCTCCACCACCAACGCCCCCAACTGCGGCCCCAGCGCCACGACCCGCATCGAAATCGACGTCTTCTACCCCGGCCAGACCACGCCGGCGAGCGTCACCGAACACGTCACCATCCGCTACGTCTTCTTCCCCGGGCAGAAGGACGTCCGCGTCGCCTGGGCCGGGCAGATCGTGACCATCACCTACGCCTTCGCTTCCAACGTCTCCTGCGCCGGCCAGACGGTCCGCTTCACCCGCCCTTCCGGCCAGCCCGGCACCTTCCTGCCAGCCCCCGGCATCACCATCGACGGCCCCGGCTCCGCCTCCACCGACTTCGGCGCGAACTGCTCCGCCACCATCCGCTACGAAAGCGAAGTCCCCGGCGAGGTCGACATCGAAGTCTTCATCGACGGCCGCCCCTGGACCAAGATCGCCTACGTCATTTACTACCTCGTCTTCGAAGACATCACCGTCGACGCCACGCCCGACCAGTTCGTCTCGACCCTCGGCGGCGTCACCGCCAACCTCCGCGGCTACTTCGTCGGCTCCAATCCCTCCGGTCGCCCGGCCGAGACCAAGCCCGACGGCCGCACCGTCCCCGCCGACCGCTGGGTCCTCCCCGACGACTGGGCCAAGCTCCGCGGCGACCCCAACTTCCGCTCCGACCCGCCCGAGATGCCCGCCGCCATCGTCACCTTCATGCTGCAGAACGAACCCGTCCGGAACTCCTACAGCCCGCGGGTGACGAACGGCTCCTCCGGCTTCTTCGTCCCGGACGACCCGACCGATTTTTCCCCCAACGTGAACCCCCACACGAAGGTGCCGACCGTCCTCGGCTCCCTGGCGAAGCCGCGCATGTACTCCCAGCCCTCCGACGGCCAGGGCCAGGCCACCATCGCCACCTACGGCGACTTCAACCTCACCTTCGAGGAGTGCCCCGCCAACCGCATCACCGGCAACCCCCACTGCGAGCCCGAGCAGATCGTCGGCCGCAGCCGCTACTTCGCCGTCGCCGAATACCCCGAACCCACCACCCGCGGCAAGCACCCCGCCATCGCCTCCAACGTCGACGAGACGACCTGGCGGTGGGCCGGCTACAAGCGCGTCACCGTCGTCAACGGCGAATCGCCCCAGTTCAAGTACGTCGTCGCCCACCTCAAAGACCGCGACGGCTTCTGCGACGCCGCCAACTTCAACAACGTCCTCGGCATCCCCATCCGCTTCGAGATCGACGCCGGCTCCGGCATCATCCTCGAAGCCGCCGACCGCCCGGTCGACATCAACGGCACCCGCCGCTTCGCCACCGCGACGACCTTCGATACCCGCGACGCCCGCGGCAACCCGATCAATGCCGACATCGCAAAGCCGGTCCTCGAAGACGACGAGTGCCAGGCCTGGATCAGGGTCACCAACTCGCTCATGAAGCCGACCAACGTCATGGTCACCTTCCCGGCCATGCCGGCGCCCATCCCCGGCGATGTCACCATCACCGCGTTCAGCTGCACCGGGCAGGAGTCCATCACCGTCACCAACCGCGGGAGCTCCGCCGTCAACCTCGCCGGCTTCGGCCTCAAGAGCCCCGGCGGCCAAACCGGCATCGCCGAGCACCTCGACCTCTCCGGCATCCTCGAACCCGGCCAGAGCAAAACCTTCTTCGGCGGACCCGGCGCTACCTCCCGCGGCTGGATCGGCAACACCGGCGAACGCATCCTCGGCCCTGGCGACTACGTCGCCCTCACCTGGGACGACGTGCCCCTCGCCACCGCCTTCTGCAGCACCGGGCAGATCATCGAGCCCTTCATCCCCTCGCCGCTCCCGCCCGACCCCGAAGGCGCGCTCGTCCTCGATGTCGTCATCCCCTGGGGCGATCAGCTGGATGTCCCGCTCACGGCCGGCTGGAACCTCGTGCCGACCGGCCAGGGCACCGTGCCGGTCGCGAACGCCCTCGGCGACAACGCCGCGAAGGTCGCCGTCATCTACGCCTGGGACGGCGAGAACCAGGAATGGCTCCGCTACATCCCCGGCGCCCCCGGCGCGGTCAACACCCTCGCCGAACTCGGCCGCGGCCGCCCCGTCTGGGTCTACGTCAACGAGCCGTTTACGTTGACCCTCCCCCGCTGATGACCCTGTCTGCCGCCTGCCGTACCCTCGGGGGCGGCCGTCAGTCCCCTTTCCAGGATGTGACCATGAGCTTCTCCCGGGGCTCGCTCTTCGCCGCCATCGTTGCCGGCGCGTTCGCCGCCATCGCCGTCCAGCCCGCCGCCGCGCAGTTCGACCCTCCTTCCACTATCTTCGGGTCGGTCACCGACTCCGCGGGGCCCGTGCCCGAAGGCCTCCCCGTCGAGGCCTACATCGGCGATACCCTCTGCGGCAAAGACGGCAAGACCGAGTACACCGGCGACGGCCCCGCCCGCGTCACCGTGTACGTCGTCGATGTCGTCGCCGACTCGCAAATCCGCGGCTGCGGCCGCGCCGGCGCCGAGGTCCGCATCAAGATCGGCGACCGCTTCGCGCCCCAGGTCGCCCGCTGGCAGGCCGGCCCCGTCCAGCTCGATGTCACCTTCGGCAGCGCGACCCCCGCGCCCATCCCCACCTTCACCCCCACGCCCACCCGCACGCCCGACCCGAACGCGACGCCCGTGCCCGGCCAGTCCACCCCGGGCGCGAATGGCACCCCCGGCCAGGGCGGCTCCGTCGCCACCATCCCCGCCGGCTCGCCCGGCGCCGGCTCGCCCATCACCGGCGGCGGCGTCACGAGCGCCACGCCGGGCCAGCAGAACGCCGGCAGCGGCAACGGCGGCGGCTTCCCCGTCTGGGGCGTCATCGTCCTCGTCCTCGGTGCCATCGCGGCCATCGGCGGCGGCGCGGGCTACGTCCTCGCCCGCAACCGCCAGTCCGATTCCGACGACCTGCCCCCGCCCGGCGGTCTCGAATAGCCGCCGCCCGCGGCCTCAGCCGAGGAAGATCATCGTGAAGTAGTGCCGCCCCTGCGCGTCGGTGATTTCGCCGATGCCGATGCGGCTGAAGTCCCCCGCCAGGAGGTTCGCCCGGTGCGTCGGGCTGTTCATCAGCCCGTCCAGCGCCACCGCGGCCGCCCGCTCCGCCGGGTAGTTGTTCATCGCCAGGTTCTCGCCCGCCCACGCGTAGCTCCGGTAGCCGAAGTACGCCAGCAGCTCCACGTACATCGAATAGCCATACGGGTCCACGTGCCCGAAATACCCCTGGTCGATGAGCTGCTGCGAGCGCGTCCGCGCCACCTTCGTGAGCCCCGCGTCCAGCACGTAGGGCGCGAGCCCCGCCTTCGCCCGCTCCGCGTTGATCAGCTCGAACAGCTGCAGCTCGAGCGCCGTGGCCGGGCCGGCCGGCACCGCCGGCACGTAGAAGTTCGGCTTCGCCGGCGCAGCCGGAGCCGCGGGCGCTGCGGCCTGGGCCGGGGGCGGTGCGGGCGCCGCTTGCGGGGCCGGCCGCGCCGGCGAAGCAGGCGCCGAAAGAGCTGCTGGGGCCGAAGCCGCGCCGCCAGCCGTATTCTGCGGCGCTTCCGCCGCGGGCGCCCACGCGCCGAACCGGCCCATCGCCAGGTCGAACTCCAGGGGCAGCGCACCCGGGCCCGGGTCCGAAGCCGAACCCGCCGCCGGCTCGATGGCTGCCGCGGCCGGCGCTTCGAAGACCACCGGGGGAGCCAGCACCCCGTCGGCCGGGCTCCACGCCGCTGCGGCCGCCATTGGCCGCGTCGCCGTCCGCCCGGCATCCCCCGCGATGACGTTGAAGCCGATGCCCAGCCCCGCGCCCGCCAGCAGCGCCGCCGCATACAGCGGCGCGAACCGCCCCGGCCGCCACTCCCGTACCCGTACGCCCGCCGCCCGCGGGCGGGCCAGCTCGAATCCTGCCATCGGGAACCCCGCTGGAGACCCACGGCTTCGGCGGTTGCCCGCCGGGTCTCGATTCGGGGTTCGACCCTCCCCGCGGTGGACCGCATGGACACGCAGAGGGCATCCCGGTGACGCCTTGGGACGCTGTCACCCGCCCGTCCCCTACGGGTTTCCCCCGACCCCTAAGGGTGTCCGCGCCGTGACCCGGCGCACCCGCTCGTTACTGCCCGTTCACTCGCACCCGCGCTGCCCGACCGCCCTGGACGCGCAGGCCTCAGTTCCCGACGCAGCCCATCCGCCCAGCGGCCAGGATCGCGCTGGCCAGTGTCGAACTCGACCCCGGGTAGACGGTCGTCTCGCGCCAACCGGGCTGGATGGGGTAGTACGGCGGCAGGTCCGCGAACCATCCGTTGTAGATTCCCCGCTGCGCGGGGTCGCCAGGGAACGGGGGCACGCAAACCACGCGGACCGGCCCGCTGCCACAGTCATAACCTGTCTCAGTCGGCGTGCACTCCTCGAAGCCGAGCGGAATCGGCGGCAGCGGCACCGGCGTCGGCGTCGGCACGAACGGCGTCGGCGTGGCCGTCGGCGGGACCGGTGTCGCCGTCGGGGCCGCACCCGCCGTGGGCGTCGGCGTGGCCGTCGAACCCGGCCGCGGCGTCGGCGTCGCCGTCCCCGGTGTGCCGGTCGCGCCCGGCGTCCCCGTCCCCTCGGCCGTCGGGCTCGCCCCCGGCGTTCCCGTCGGCGTCCCCGCAGCGCCCGTCGGCCGAGGCGTCGGCGACCCCACCGGCACCACCGCCGCCGGCGTCAGCGCGCGCGTCGGCTCCCCGCCCGGCCCGGCGGGCGTCCCGCTCCCCCCGTCGCCGCCCGACCGCACCAGCACCGCCGCCGCCAGTGCGGCGACGAACACGAACGCCGCCGCCAGCGCGATCAGCACGCCCCGCGGCACCCCGCCCTGCCCCGGCAGCTCCGGCCGTTCGAACAGCACGCCCCCGGCCGCTCGCCGGTACGGCGCGGGCCCCCGTTCGTACCCGTACGGGTCCGGGTTCGCCTCCTCGTAGTAGGAGGGCGGCTCGATCGGCGCACGTCCCGCGACCGTCTCCACCGGTGCCGGCGGCTCGGGCGCCCAGCCGTCGCCCTCGTCGCCCGGGGCCGCCCATCCGCCGCTTGCCGCCCCGCCACCCCCGGCCGGCCCCGCGCCCGCCCGCCGGAACGGGTCCGAACGCTCCCGCGGCGCCCGGGCCGGGGCGCCGCCCCGCGGCCCGCCCACGTAGCCAGCCGGCGGCGCCGCTGGTCCGCCCGCCTCCCCGCCCACGAGCTGGTCGAGCAGCGGCTGCGGGTCCAGCTTCAGGTAGTTCGCATACGACCGCAGGAAGCCCCGCACGTACACCGGCGCCGGCAGCACGTCGAACTCCTCCGCCTCGAGCGCCTCGAGGAACCGCGGCGAGATCCGCGTCTCCTGCGCCGCCTGCTCGATGCTCAGTCCCCGGCGCTCCCGCGCCTCCCGCAGCGTATCCCCGATGCGTGCCATTCCGGTGCCTCCCCTGGGGGAAACATAAAGTACGCGACAACTGTCAAACGGGCGAATCCCGCCGGTTGGTCGCCGCCGGCCCGGCCGGTACCATCCCTCCATGCGCGTGCTCCCGGCGGCCGTCTCCGCGCTCGTCCTGCTCGTCCCCGCGATCGCGCGCGCCCAGCCTCAGATCCCTGCCACCGTCTACGGCTCCGTCACCATCGACGGCCAGCCCGCGCCAACCGGGACCGAAGTGCGCGCCTTCATCGGCCCGGTCGATTGCACGCAGGCCGCACCCGGCGAGCGCCCGGCGTTCCGCGACGGCGCGGCAACTGCCTACGTCGTCACCGTCCTCCACGAATCCCAGCGCCCCGGCTGCGGCCGAACCGGCGCCGTCGTCACCTTCACCATCGACGGCCGCCCGGCCCTCCAGTCGGTCGCATGGGAGCCCGGGCCCATCCGCCTCGACCTCAGCCTCGGCTCAGCGACGACCATCCCCCTCCCCACCAGCACCCCCACCCCGCCCGGCGGTGCCGCCACCCCGGCCCCTCCGCCGCTCCGCACCGGCACCCCCCCGACCGATGACATCACGCCCCCGGGCAACCTCCAGCCCGGCGGCGCCGGCGGCCCGGGCGGGAGCGCGGCCGGCCCATCGATGCAGCCGCAGCCCGGGAGCGGCAGCCCGCTCTGGCCCTGGCTCGTCATCCCGGCCGCAGGAATCGCCGCCGCGGCCGGCTTCGCCGCCCTCCGCCTCCGCCGAAAACGCCCGGCGGGGGACTAACCCGCCCTTCTCAGCCCGTCGTATACCATAGCGATAGGGGCCGATAGCGCCCCCGTACGGCCGCATGCGCATCCTGCCCTACCTCGCCATCTTCACCTTCGTCGCTGGCGTCAGCCTGCTCGCCGTCGGCTGGTACTACGCCCCCGCCGAAGCCCCCGCGGCCCCCCCGGCGGTCGTCGGCTTCGATATCCGGCCCACCGAGACGCCCACGCCGACCGCCAGCCCGACCGAAGTGCCCTCCCCGACCCCGACGCCCACCCCCTTCGACGGCAAAATCGCCCGCATGGTCGCCCCCGCCCTCGGCATCGACCACGCCATCGAAGAAATCGGCATCCTCCCCAACAACCAGCTCGATACCCCGCACGACGGCGTCAACAACGTCGGCTGGTACTACATCTACGACAAGCCCGGCTTCGGCGGGAACGCCGTCTTCGCCGCCCACGTCAACTACAACTTCAAGCCCGGCCCCTTCGTGAACCTCTACAAAGCCAAACCCGGCGACCGCATCACCATCCAGATGGCCGACGGCCCCGCCTACGTCTACGAGGTCTTCTACTTCCAGCGCTATGACGTCAACTCCATCCCCATGGGCGACCTCATCTCCGGCGTCGTCGGCGGCCGCGCCCGCCCGAAAGACGAAGAGTGGATCACCCTCATCACCTGCGGTGGCCGCTTCGTGGCCACCCAGCCCAACGGCCTCGGCGAATACCTCGACCGCGACGTCGTCGTCGCCCGCCGCGTCCAGTAACCCTCCGCCCTAACCGCGCGTTTCCTCAGCCGAGCCCGTTTCGCCCGCCTGCGATACGGTATCTCTCGCAACCCCGCTATTCCCGGAGCGCTCCGTGAAGCTTGCCCGCAACGCCGCCGTTGCCGTCTTCCTGCTCGGTCTCGCCCTCCTCGTGGTCGGCGCCGCCTGCAGCTCGAGCGGCGCCAGCGATGACACCGCGCCGGCCGCGCCCTCACCCTCCGCCGAGCCCACGCTCACCGCGACCTCGACCCCCACGCCGCGGCCCACCCCGACGGCCACGCCCACCCCCTTCGCCGGCAAAGTCGCGCGCCTCCAGATCCCCCGCTTCGGCGTCGATGCCCCCATCGAAGAGCTCGGCATCGATTCCACCAACACCCTCGAAACCCCGAAAGCCGAGAACACCGCCGTCGGCTGGTACTTCATCTACGACCGGCCCGGCTGGGGCGGGAATGCGATCTTCTCCGCCCACGTCTACTACCACTCGAAGCCCGCCCCCTTCGTCAACCTCGCGAAGAGCCAGCCCGGCGATATCGTCCTCGTCGTCATGGAAGACGGCACCACCTACAAGTACGAAGTCTTCTCGAACAAGCGCTACCACCGCGACACCATCCCCATGGGCGACATCATCGAAGCCCCCGAGAAGGCCGACTACGACGAGTGGATCACCCTCATCACCTGCGGCGGCGAACTCGACGCCACCGGCCTCGAATACCTCAGCCGCGACGTCGTCGTCGCGAAGCGCATCTGGGAGTAGTCGCGCCCTCACGAATCGCTCCGGGAGTCCCGCGCCCGCTCCCCGGCGCCCCGCTGCTCCGGATCAGGGTTTTCACCGCCGGGAACGCGGCCTGCCCCCTCCCCGCCATCGGGCCTTTGCCCATCAAGGGAACCCCGCGCCGTTCCTACCATGACCTCCGTACCGAGCAGCCGCTCCCGGAGGTCCAGCCATGCGCACCCGGCTCCTCGCCGCACTCCTCACCCCCGCGCTCGTCCTCGCCCTCCTCGCCGGCGCCTTCCTCGCCCGCGAACGCGCCGCCAGTGCCGCCCAGCTCCTCCGCGGCTGGAACAACATCGCCTACTTCGGCCAGGCCGCACCCCCCGCGCAGGCCCTCGCCCCGCTCACCGGCGAATACACCGCCGTCTACCGCTGGGACCCGGCCACCCAGGCCTACCAGCTCTACGCGCCCGGCGTTCCCGGCTTCGTCAACACGCTCACCACCATCAACCCCGGCGATGCCATCTGGGTCCACTACACCGGCAGCGGCCGCGAATTCAACACCGGCGCCCCGCCCTCCGGCTCGGTCCCCGCCGGCGGTTCCGGCAAAATCAGCATCGCGGCCAGCACCTTCGTCCCCGCGAGCGACCTCGCCGTCTACGAAAAGAGCTTCAACCAGCTCTACCCCCTCAACACCGACCCGGCCTCCCAGCGCTACTTCGCCCCCGTCCACCTGCCCCACGGCGCCACCATCACGACGATGACCGCCGCCTTCGAAGGCACCGGCGATACCGTCAAAATCCGCCTCGACTACACCCCCATCACCAACGGCGACACCCCCGGCGCGGTCTACATCCTCGCCGAGGTCCGCTCGAACGCCGGCCCCTCGCCGCAGACTGCCTCCGCCTACGCCCACCAGGTCGATAACGGCGCCAACGTCTACTTCCTCGTCGTCGACCTCACCGGCGGCACCGCGTCGAAGCTCCGCGGCGTCACCATCAGCTACACCTACTAGGAGGCGGCCCATGTTCGCCCGGCGCCGTCTCCCCGTCCCCGCCCTCGCTGCTGCCGCGCTCCTGCTCGTCCTCCTCGGCGGCATCTCCCGCCCGGCGCGCGCCCTCGCCGAGGACGACGTGACCTTCGCCGTGGTCCAGTCCCCGGCATCGCCCGCCACCGTCCAGGTCGGTTCCCACGTCACCTTCGCCGTCACCGCCACGGTGAACAACAGCCTCGGCGTCCTCCCGCTCCTCCTCGATTTCGACTACCCGGCCGGACTTACGTTCGTCTCCGGCATCTCGTCGCCCCCGGGCGTCGCCTGCATCGACAACTCCCCTGCGCCCGGCATCGTCCGCTGCAACTACGGCCCGGTCCCGGTCGGCTCCCTCGTCCCGCTGACGCTGACCTTTTCCGTCCAGTCGTCCGTCACGACCGCCGCCGGGCAGGCCGTCATGCGCGCCGGCGTCTCCGACGGCGCCCCGGACTCCGCCGCCGACGGCGCCGATGCCTTCACCGGAGCCGGCGCGCTCACCGTCTTCGACGGCGCGATGTTCACGGCGAACGGCACGCCCTCCCCGGCCGCCGCGTTCGAGCGCGCCGCCGTCACCTATACCGCGACCCTCACCAATAACTCCGGCGCGGCCACCGGCACCTTCGACGCCTCCCTCCAGCTCCCCGGCGCCGTCGTCCAGTCCATCACCTGCTCTTCCGGCACGCCGGGCCCGGTCGGCTTCGCGCAGGCGAACTGCGCCGGCGCGAACCTCCCGAACAGCGCCACGCTCACCATCACCGCCGACCTCCTGCCGCAGGACACCGCCGGCGGCGACGACATCGCGCCCCGCCTCGTCGCCGCCGCCCTCGGGGTCGATGCCGCGCTCCCGGGCATCACCGTCCACGAAGTCGGCCTCCAGCGCACCTCCGGCGCACCGGCCGTCGGCTCCCCGGTCATCGTCTGCACCGCCGCCGTCGCGTCGGATGTCGCCAACGCTGCCGCCGCCGGCGCCGCCCAGCCGAACGACCTCGCCCGCATGAAAGGTACGAACTCCGCCCAGGCCGTCCTGCAGCTCAGCGACTTCACCGTCACCGGTCCCGCCGGCAGCGTCACCGCAGCGGCCGCCTCCGGCTGCGGCGCGAACCAGTCTGGCGTCACGTTCACGCCGGCAGCGCCGGGCACCTACACCATCACCGCCCGCTACAACACCGGCGGCACGAACGTGCTGGCCATCGACGTCGCCGGCGGGTCGAACCCCGTGCCCGCCCTCGCCGCCATTGCGCCGACCTCCGCCGTCGCGGGCTCCGGCGCGCTCACACTCACCCTCACGGGTTCGAATTTCATCGCCGCCAGCGAAGTCCGCTGGAACGGCTCCCCCCTTGCCGCGGTGACCTACGTCTCCTCCACATCGCTCACCGCCACCGTCCCCGCCGGCCTCCTCGCCGCTCCCGGGACCGCCTCCGTGACCGTCCACAACCCGGCGCCCGGCGGCGGCACCTCGAGTCCCCAGGTGTTCACCATCTCCGCCGGCGCCGCGAAGCTCGCTTTCACCACGCAGCCCGGCAACGGAACCGCCGGAAGCCCGCTCTCCGTCCAGCCGGTCGTCGCCGTCCAGACGTCCGCCGGTGCCACCGTCACCTCCGACAACACGACCGTGGTCACCCTCGCCGTCTCCGGCAGTGCGACCCTCACCTGCACCGGTGGCCTCTCGAAGACCGTCACCGCCGGCGTCGCCGCGTTCACCGGCTGCACTGTCACCCCGGCCGGCACCGGTTACACCCTCACCGCCACGTCCTCGCCCGCGCTCACGCCCGCCACGAGCGCGCCGTTCAACGTCACGGCCGCGCCCCCGACATCGACCAGCCAGCTCGCCTTCCCGGCCGTCACCGGCCCCGTCCCCCGCAGCCGCCTCACCTTCCAGGTCGATTCCGGCACCCTGAACCCGTCCGAAGTTCGCCTCACCATCCGCCGCGGTTCCGACAACAAGTACTGGAACGCCGCGTCCGCGGCCTGGCAAACCGACCCGGTCCAGAACGTCATGACCTCCGCGGGCGGCTCGTCCTGGCAGCTCGCCGTCACCGGCGTCGCCCGCCGCAGCTTCCTCGCGACCACGGTCACCATCGAAGCCTTCGCCACCGCAGGTGGCACCGAATACCGCAGCGCCGCGACCGCGACCCTCACCATCAGGTAAGCCCGCGATGCGCCTCCCGCCCCACCGCTCCCTCCGGGTTCGCACCTACGGCCTCCGCTCCCGCGGAATCGGCGCTCCCCCGATGCCCCGCGGCGTCCCGCCCGCCTACCTTCGAACCATGCTGCCGGGTCTTCGCCGCATGGCCTCCGTCGCCACCCTGCTGGCGCTTGCCGGCCTCCTCTCGGCCGGCTGCCTCGCCTACGCGCCGGAGGGCACCGTCGCCACGCCCGCGCCGCCCGGCCAGTCCGGCGGCTCCCGCCTGCCCCAGCTCCTGAGCCAGCTGCAGGGCGCCGGCGCCGGCATGGAGGTCTTCTCGGAACACCCCCAGAACGAAGTCCTCGCTGCGCAGGACGCCGAACCCGGCAAGGCCGCCCCGTCGGCGACGCCGACCGTGACCGCTACCGTCGCCGGCGACCGCACCACCCCCACCCCGACCGCCACCCCCCGCCCGGGCACCCCGACGCCCACCCCGCGTCCCGGCACCCCCACGCCCACCCCCCGCCCCGGCGAAGGCGCGACCGCGACACCGACTCCCTCGCCGTCGCCCACCGCGACGCCCACGCCGACCGCCACGCCGACGCCGACCCTCACCCCGACACCCACCCCGACGCCGCGGCCGCCCACCGAAGGCGGCGGCAGCGGCGGCAACCCCACGCCCCCGCCGACGGAGGGATGACGCGATGGCCGCGACCGCTCACCGCACCCGCTGCAGCGCCTGCGGCCGGGCCCTCCCCTTCGCCGACTGGACCCGCGGCCGCCCCCTTTGCGAACCCTGCGCCCGCCCGGCAGCCGTGCGCCGCGCCGCGCCGGCCGTTCCTCCTCCCCCGTCTCCTGCGGACGACCTCATCGACGCCGTCCCCGATGCTCTCATCGACGAACTCGTCGCCGCCCTCGAAGCCGAGGCCGCGAAGCTCGACCAGGCCAACCCCCTCGCCGGCGTCCTCGCCGAGCTCGAACTCGGCCGCACCCCCCGCGAGCGCCACTGGGCGGCCTGGGGCTTCGCTGCCGGCTTCGCCCTCAACGCCGGCATCGCCAAGTGGGCGCAGGCCGCCTCCGGCGCCCCCATCTCCGACTTCCTCGCGCCCATCCTCATCGGCGGCGCGGTCTCCGGCGCCACCTGCGCCGCCATCGCCTGGGGCATCGCCCGCCTCCGGCAGCCCGCCTGAACCGCGCCGTTGCGCATTGGCACCCTCCCCGCACACTGGCCCTATGCGCATCCTCGTCACCGGCGGCGCCGGCTTCATCGGCTCCCACATCGTCGACGCGTACCTCGAAGCCGGCCATGAGGTCGTCGTCGTCGACAACCTCTCCACCGGCCGCCGCAGCAACGTCAACCGCGACGCCCGCCTCTACGAAGTCGACATCCACGCCCGCGAATTCGAACGCATCGTCGCCGACTTCCGTCCCGAGGTCATCAACCACCACGCCGCCCAGGCGAGCGTCAAAGTCGGCCAGGCCGACCCCGTCCACGACCTCGAAGTGAACGGCGGCGGCACCGCCCGCGTCTGCGCCCTCGCCCTCCAGTACGGCGTGCGCAAGGTCATCTACGCCTCGTCCGGCGGCACCGTCTACGGCGAACCCGAACGCCTCCCCGTCACCGAAGACCACCCCATTGCGCCGCGCTCGAACTACGGCACCTCCAAGTACGTCGGCGAACTGTACGTCGAACTCGCCCGCCGCACCGGCGGCCTCGAAATCACCACCTTCCGCTACGGCAACGCCTACGGCCCCCGCCAGGACCCCCACGGCGAAGCCGGCGTCGTCGCCATCTTCACCGGCCTCATGCTCGCGGGTCAGGCCTGCACCATCGACGGCGACGGCGAACAGCGGAAGGACTACCTCTACGTCGGCGATATCGCGCGCGCCAACCTCCTCGCCCTCGACGCCGGTGACGGCCTCGTCGCCAACATCGGCACCGGCATCGGCACCACCGTCAACGAGATTTGGCGCACCCTCTCCGACGCCACCGGCAACACCATCCCGCCGCGCCACGGCCCCCCGCGCCCGGGCGACGTGCGCAACTTCTGGCTCGATTGCACCCGCGCCCGCGAGGTGCTCGGCTGGCAGCCGCTCGTCCCGTTCGACGAAGGCATCCGCCGCACGGTCGAAGCCTTCCGCGCCGGCTGACTGCCCGGGCGTTCGAACGGCCGGCGCCCTACCGCACTACTCCCGCCGCCCGCAGCCGCGCGACGTCCTCCGAGCTCAGGCCGGCCTCCGCCAGCACCTCGTCCGTGTGCTCGCCCAGCATCGGGCTCGGCCCCTGCGCCGCCAGCGGCGCCTCCGACATCTGGAACGGCGGCCCGACCATCTTGTACGGCCCGAGCAGCGGGTGGTCCAGCTCCACCTGCAGACCGTTCGCCAGCGTCTGCGGGTGGTCGAACAGCTCCTCGATGAAGAACAGCGGCCCCGCCGGCACCCCGTGCTGCTCCAGCAGATGCGCCCACTCCTCCGTCGTCTTCGTCCGGAAGAGCGCCTCCGCCTCCGCCACCAGCTTCGGCCCCTCCTCCGCCCACCCCGGCGGGTTCACCTCGAAGCTCCCGTCCTCCTTGAACCGCGGGTCACGCAGCCCCGTCGCCGCCAGCACCTTCAGCCGCAGCGACTGGCTCAGCGCACCGACCGCGATGAAGCCGTCCTTCGTCTGGTACACGCGGTAGTAGATGTTCCCCAGCGCCGCCGGGCGGTACTTGTTGTGCACCGCCACCTGCTCGGTGAAGCTCCGCATCTCCGCCCGCGCCTGCTTCAGCTCCTCCAGCATCGGCGGGATCACCTGCTCGTCGAACGCCCGGATCCACGTGAACTGGCTCGTCTGCATCGCGATCGCCGTCCCCATCAGCGTGCAGTCGATCCGCTGCCCCTTCCCCGTCCGCTCGCGGTAGTAGAGCGCCGCGCAAATCGCGTTCGCCATCTGGATGCCCGTCGCGTAGTCCGCCACCGCCGGGTAGATGTACGTCGGCACGTCGCCCTGCATCTTCGCCTCGCCCGCCATCAGCCCCGTCATCGCCTGCACGACGAGGTCGTACCCGCCGCGCGTCGCCAGCGGCCCGTACCGTCCATAGGCCGTGTTCTCGCAGTAGATGAGCCGCGGGTTAATCGCGCTGAGCGTCTCGTAATCGATGCCGAGCTCCTCCGCGACCCCCGGCCGGTAGTTGATGACCACGACGTCCGCGTCCTTCGCCAGCCGGTGCACCACCTCCCGAGCCTCCGGCCGCGAGAGGTCGATCGCCACTCCGCGCTTTCCCCGGTTCAGGCTCGCGAACGTCCGCGATTCCTTCGGCAGCAGCTCCACGAACACGCGCCACGGCTCGCCCTCGAGCGGCTCGAACTTCGTCACCCGCGCGCCCATGTCGGCGAGGTGCATCCCGCAGAACGGCCCCGCGATGATTTGCGAAAACTCGAGCACGTTCACGCCCTGCAGCGGTCCTGTCGTCATGCCTGTCCCTCCAGGCCGCCTATTCTAACCTTTGCGTGAACGTACGCCACCCCGGGCTGCCGCCCTCACCCGGTGCCCGCGTCGTCCTCTGCCGGGAGCGCCGTCACGCCCGGGCGCACCTTCGGCTCCATCCCCGCCCGCCGCGCGGTCTCGTAGTTCGCCCACCAGAATGCCCGCGCCAGCCGCGAAAGCGCCGCCTTCTCCTCCTCCCCGAAGCCCGCGAAAAACGCCCGGATCAGGTCGACATAGGCCTCCCGGCCCCGTTCCGCCGCCGCCTTCCCCGCCTCCGTCGCCTCCACCACCACCAGCCGCCGGTCGTTCGCCGCCCGCTGCCGCCGCACGTACCCTGCCTCCTCCAGCCGGTGGAGCGCTGCCGTCACCGCCGGCCGGCTCAGCCAGAGCGTGTGCGCCAGCCGCCGGGGCTCGCTGTTCGGCACCAGCTGCAGCAGCCACAGGATGCGCCACGCCTCGTATGTCAGCCCCAGCGTGCGCTGCATCGCCTGGTTCAGCGCGCTCCCCAGCAGCTGCCCTGCCGAGTTTAGGTCGTAGGCCGCGAAGAACGTCGCCTCGTCGAGCCCGCCCTCGGCAATCCACGCGGCGGCGCGCCGCTCGAGCCGCGTCGGCGGGAATGCCCGGTCCCCGTCCCGCGTCCCCTCGCGCCCCGCGCCCATCTGCTCAGCCCGGTATCAGTCGTGGTGCGTCGGCACCACGAGCACCGCCCGGTGCGTGCCGTGCACCACCCGGTCCGTCGTGCTGCCCAGCGCCAGCCGCTTCGCGAACCCCTTCCCCGTCGAGGTCACCACGATCAGGCTCGCGTTCTCCTGCTCCGCAATTTCGAGGATCGCCGTCGCTGCATCGCCCTGCACGAGGATAGTGCGCTCGCCCGGCTTCGCGGTCGCCTGCAGGTACTCCTTCGCCGCGGCCTCGAGCGTCGCCGAGAGGTCTGCCGGGTAGTACGAAAACTCGATGCCCGCCGGCGGCGGCACGCTGTACGCCCGCAGCAGCACGACCGGCAGCCCCGCCTTCCCGGCGAGGTCCCGCGCGACCGCGAGGCCCCGCTCCGCCTCCTCCGAGCCGTCGACGGCCACCAGCACCGGCCGCCCGTTCCCCGGCGGCTCCGGCGCCTCCGTCCCCGGCTCGGCCAGCACCGGCACCTTCGAACCGCGGATGACCTTGTCGGCCACGCTCCCCAGCACCATCGCCCGGAACCCGCCCCGCCCGTGCGTCGCAATCACGACGTAGGAGGCCGTCTCCGCCGCCTGCAGAATCTCCTTCGCCGGGTTTCCGTACACCACGTCGCACACCGGCTCGCCCAGCCCGTGCTTCTCCGCCTGCTCCGTCGCGTACTTGCGGAACAGCTCCGCCGTCTCCTGCCGCTGCTCCGGCGACCCATCGTGCTCCACCACGTGGATCAGCCGCACCGGCAGCCCTGTCACCCGCTTCAGCCACGCCGCATCCACGAGCGCGTGCTCCGCAAGGCTCGAACCATCGAGCGGAATCAGGATCGGTCCGTTCTCTGCCATCGTTGCACCACCTTCTCGCTGGTTGCCCAAGCATGAACCATCAGCGCCGAGTGCGCGAGGGCCCTTCCGCCCACTTCTTCGGCCCCATCTGCTCTCTTGAGAATTCTTTCACGAACGATCCACCGGCCCGCCCTTTTCGGACCTCCCGGCCGTCTCGGTATTTCACGCCTTCGCCGACGATACCCCTGCGAATCGTCGCACGGAGGCACCGCCCCATGACGGATCCCTCGGTCCACATCGACCACCTGGCCCAGACCGCTGCCCGGCTCGACCGCCGCCGCTTCCTCCGCAAGGCCGGCATCGTCGGCGCCGCCATCCCGGTCGCCGCGGGCGCTATCGCCAGCGCCTGCTACGAAGACCCCACCGGCAGCAAGGCCGAGCCCGCCGGCGTCGGCGCCGGCAACGTCAAGCCCGGACCCACCCCCGCCTCCGGCGGAGCCCCCGCCAGCCAGGAGCGCTGGCGGAAAATCGACGCCGACCACAAGCAGGGCATCGTCGACTTCCTCCGCAACCAGAAGGCCCCCATCACGAAGGGCCGCGGCAACATCCCCCTCGAGCCACGCATCGAAAACGGCGTCAAAGTCTGGGACCTCACCATCGACGAGGTCGACTGGGAAGTCGCGCCCGGCCAGGTCGAAAAGGCCCGCGGCTACAACGGCATGATTCCCGGCCCCATCCTCCGCGGCAAGGTGGGCGACCGCGTCCGCGTCAACGTCAAGAACAACCTCACCGAAAGCACCGCCGTTCACTGGCACGGCATCCACCTCCCCTACACCATGGACGGCGTCCCCTTCCTCACCCAGGACCCCATCGAGCCCGGCCAGACGTTCACCTATGAATTCACCCTCAAGAACGCCGGCTCCCACATGTACCACTCCCACCACGACTCCGCCGACCAGGTCAACCGCGGCCTCCTCGGCGCCTTCATCGTCGACCCCGCGGACCCGAAGGACTTCGTCCCGTACGACCGCGAATACACCCTCATCCTCAACGACTCCCTCCTCGGCTACACCATCAATGGCAAGGGCTTCCCGGCCACCGATGCCCTCGTCGCCCGCAAAGGCGAGCGCGTCCTCGTCCGCTGGATGAACGAGGGCATGATGTACCACCCCATGCACCTCCACGGCCTCGCCATGGAAGTCGTCGCCATCGACGGCTACAAGCTCGCCAACCCGTGGAAGTGCGACACCATCGACGTGCCCCCCGGCAACCGCTTCGACACCATCATCGAAGCCTTCGAGCCCGGCCTCTGGGCCTTCCACTGCCACGTCCTCAGCCACGCGGAGAGCGCGGCCGGCTTCTTCGGCCTCGTCACCGTCCTCGTCGTCGAAGACGAGAACTTCAAGGTCGCCGACCTCCTCAAGTCCGTCGCCGTCCCCGTCACCGAACCGTCGCCCGACCTCCGCGTCAGCCTCTCGACCAACCGCCAGGCCGTCCCCGACACCGAGAAGGGCGTCTTCACCCTCTGGTGCGAGCAGAACGCCTGACCCCGGCAGTCTGAGCCGCCCACCCTCCCTGGCTGGAAGGGGCGCCGCCAGCACGGCGCCCCTTCCGCGCTTCTCCGGCGAACCCTCCCTACAATGGAGCCACACCCACCACCGACGGAGACGCCGTGGCCATCGCCATCCGCCTCACCCGGGCGCAGCTCGACCAGATGGTCGCCCACGCCCTCGAAGACGCCCCCATCGAAGCGTGCGGCCTCATCGCCGCCCGCGACGGCGTCGTCACCGAAATCCGCCGCGCCCGCAACGCCGAGCAGAGCCCCTACCGCTTCAGCATCGACCCGCTCGAAACCCGCCGCCACGAAGAGGCCATCGACGCCGCCGGCGCCGAACTCGCCGGCTTCTACCACTCCCACACCGGCTCCCCAGCCGTCCCCAGCCCGACCGACATCCGGATGATGGGCCCCTTCTTCGGCCCGCCGTTCGTCCACTTCGTCATCGGCGTCGCCGACCGCGCCAACCCCGAAGTCCGCGTCTGGTACATCCAGGACGGCCAGCCCGTCGAGCAGGAATTCGAACTCCTCCCCGGATGAGCCAGCACCCCGGCCTGCCCTGGCCCCCGCCCCGCGTCTACCGCGCCCCGGCCGCCGTCATCCGCGGCCGCGAATTCCGCTGGGGCGAACGCACCTTCGTCATGGGCATCATCAACGTCACGCCCGATTCGTTCAGCGGCGACGGCCTCGGCGCCGACCCCGACCCCGGCGCCGCAGCCGCTCTCGCCCGCCGCTTCGAAGCCGAGGGTGCCGACCTCCTCGATATCGGCGCCGAATCCTCCCGCCCCGGCGCGGAAGAACTCGACCCCGCCGAGGAGCTCCGCCGCCTCCTCCCCTCCCTCCGCGCCGTCCGCGAAGCCACCACGCTCCCCATCTCCGTCGACACCTACCACCCGTCCGTCGCCGCTGCCGCCCTCGACGCCGGCGCCGATGCCGTCAACGACATCTGGGGCCTCCGCCGCGACCCGGAGATGGCCCGCGTCGTCGCCCGCGCCGGCTGCCACCTGATCGCCATGCACAACCAGCGCGGGCGCGCCTTCCGCGATGTCGCGGGCGACATCGCCGCCGGCTTCGAAGCCACCCTCGAGACGGCCGCCGCAGCCGGCATCCCCGCCGACCGCATCATCCTCGACCCCGGCTTCGGCTTCGGCTGGACCCCGGAGCAGAACCTCGAGATGCTCCGCCGCCTCCCCGAGCTCTGGCGCTTCGGCCTCCCGCTCCTCGTCGGCACCTCCCGCAAGTCCACCATCGGCTACATCCTCGATGCCCCGGTCGACCAGCGCCTCGAAGGCACCGCCGCCACCGTCGCCCTCGCCGTCGCCGGCGGCGCCGATATCGTCCGCGTCCACGACGTCGCCGCCATGGCCCGCGTCGTCCGCGTCGCCGACGCCGTCGTCCGCGCGAACTGGCGCTACCATCCCCCGGCATGAGCACCATCCTCCTCGCCCTCGGCTCGAACCTCGGCGACCGCCGCGCGAACCTTCGTGCCGCCCTCGCCGCGCTCGAAGAGGCCGGCGTGACCGTCACCCGCGCGTCCTTCGCCTGGGAGACGCCCCCCGTCCCCGCCGACCAGCCGCCCTTCCTCAACGCTGCTGCCGCCGCCGAGACGAGCCTCGAACCGCTGGCCCTCCTCGCAGCCCTCAAGAAGATCGAGCGGGCGCTCGGCCGCCGTCCCGCCCGCCGCTGGGGGCCCCGCCCCATCGACCTCGACATCCTCTTCTACGACGGCCTCCGCCTCGATACGCCGGACCTCACCATTCCCCACCCCCGCATCGCCGAGCGCGCCTTCGTCCTCGCCCCGCTCAGCGAGGTCTGGGACGCCCCCCTTCCCGTGTTCGGCGAACCGGCCCTTGCGCTCCTCGGGCGGGTCGGCCTCCAGGGCGCCCGCCGCATCGGCCCAATCTGAACGGTGATCTCCAGGGTCCGGCCCTATCCCTCCAGCTCGTTCCGCTCCCCCGGGACGATGACCAGCCGCTCGAACCCCCGCACCTGCAGCGTGCCCCCTCGGCGCCCCTCCGCGACCCGGAACGCGCCGAACCGCCGCGCCAGCTCCTCCAGCGCGATCGCCAGCTCCGCCCGCGCGAGCGGCGCCCCGAGGCAGTAGTGCGGCCCGACCCCGAAGCTGAGGTGCCGCGGCCCGCCGCGCCCGGGCAGGAACCGGTCCGGCTCCTCGAACCGGGCCGGGTCGCGGTTCGCCGCCGCCACCATCACCAGCAGGCGCTGCCCCCGCCGGATGCGCCGCCCGCCCAGCTCCGCATCCTCCCGCGCGAACCGCGGCACCGAATGCGCCGGGCTGTCCCACCGCAGCGCCTCTTCGAGCACCTCCCCCGCCGTCACCTCGCCGTCGAGGAGCCGCGCCAGCTCCGGCGGGTGGTGCGCCAGCGCCCACGCCGCCGTCCCGAGGGCCATCGCCGTCGGCCCGTTGCCTGCCAGCCCGATGTGGACCAGCAGCATGACCGCCTCGGCCGCGCTCACCTCGCCCCGGTCGATCGCGCCGGCCAGCTCCGCCGCCACCGTGCCCTCCTCCCCGTCCTCCGCCGCGTCTGCCAGCGCTTCGAGGATGAAGCTCCCGGCCGCCGCAGCCGCCGGGGCCGCCGCCGGGTCATCCAGCCCGTCGACCCGCGCGCGCATCACCGCCAGCGCCGCGCCGTGGAACCCCTCCCACCGCGCCGGGTCGATGCCGAAATGCCGCAGCGCCGTCATCGCCGCGAGCGGCCGCGCGAGTCCGCCCATCAGCTCGAATGGGGCCCTCGCGCTGCCCCGCCCCGCCAGCTCCCCGATCAGCCCGCGGATGTCCGTTTCCCGCCCCGCGATCGCCCGCGCGCCGAACGCCCGGCTCACCGCGCCCCGCAGCCGCGCGTGTTCCGCGCCGTCCGCGTGCCCCAGCACCGGCGCCTCGCCGAACGGCATCGCCCGCCGGTGCGCCGCCACCCGTTCGCCCGCCGGCCCCGCCTCCAGCGCCGGGTCCGCCCCGAACCGCTCCGCGTCCAGCAGCGCCTGCTCGCACGCGTCGTACCCCGTCACCACCCACGCGCCGAGGTTCGCGCTCCAGTGCACCGGCTCCGCCGCGCGCAGCCGCGCCAGCTCCGGGTAGGGGTCATCGCCGTAGCCCGGCCGCTCCGGCCGAAAGAACACCACCGCGCAAGTGTAGTCCCGCGCAACAGTTGATCAACACTGAACGATTGGCCAGTCAGCGACCGTCCCCGGAACACCGCGCGGGCAGCCCCGGGGTTCGCTCCCCCGGGACCGCCCGCGCAGCCGTGGACGGGTGCACCGGCCGCGCCGAGGCCCGCGCGGCCTGCCCCGCCACCACCCCTGGAGCGGCGTTCCCTCCAAATCCAAATACGCCGCCCGCGGAATAAGGGATTTCCGGATCCCGGCCCCCGGGCCTTCCGCCATACCGTGGCATCGGTGGAACCGCGCAATCGACCTGCCCCCGCGTTCGACCCCAACGCCTACCTGGGCCGCTTCCTGCGCCCCGGCTACCTCCTCCCGGCGGCCGTCGTCGTCGGCGCGCTCCTCCTCGCCGTCGTCGTCCAGCCCGGCCCCCACCACACGAGCGCCGGGAGCGACGTCCGCGTCGAAGCCGTCCGCCAGTCGCCCACCGCCGCGCCGGCGACCCCGCCGCCGAGCCCCACCCCCGAACCGCCGTCGACAGCGGCCGCCGACGTCGCGCCGGAAACCGCCGTCGCCGGCGCCCGCTCCACGCCGCCCGCGTCGCCGACCGTCGACCCGGACCTCCTCGACCAGCCCACCCAGTGCGGCACCCTCCGCGAAACCGCCGTCGCCCTCTCCGTCGAACAGGCCATCAGCGGCATCTCCATCCGGGCGACCCGCGCTGCCGTCTACCCCATCGACTACTTCACCTGCATCCTCGTCGCCGCCGGCGGCAGCGAATCCCTCCAGCTCGCCTCCGCCCTCCGCAAGCAGGAAACCGCCGGCATGACCCATGTCGTCCTCGTCGACCTCTGGGTCGCCAACGGCTCGAAGCTCTTCGGCCAGGTCAACCTGCGCACCGCCGTCGTCGCCGCCGCCGGCCAGACCTTCAGCGCCGTCGCCACCCTCGGCAGCCGCTCCGAACTGGTCCTCGGCTCGGGCCAGGGCCGCAACGTCACGCTCGTCGCCGCCGTCCGCAACACCGTCGGCGAATCGACCGGCCCCGTCACCCTCGTCATCGATGCGCCGCTCGCGGGCGGCACCCCGGTCGCCGGCAAATACCAGCTCTTCCTCCCCATCCCCTGACCCCTTCCCCGCAACGCGGGCCGGCCCCATCCTTCCCCCATGGCCACCTACGACGACATCCAGCTCGGCGATTCCGCCGCCTTCACCAAGACCATCTCCGAATCCGACGTCTACCTCTTCGCCGGCATCACCGGCGACCTCAACCCGGCCCACGTCGATGCCGTCGCCGCCGCCCAGGGCATGTTCAAGCAGCGCATCGCCCACGGCATGCTCACCGGCTCCTTCATCTCCACCGTCCTCGCGATGCAGCTGCCCGGCCCGGGCACCATCTACGTCAGCCAGTCGCTGAACTTCCGCGCGCCCGTCTTCTTCGGCGATACCCTCACGGCTCGTGTCGAAGCCATCGAAAAGCTCGAACCGCGCAAGTGGGTGAAGTTCCGGACCACCGTGACGAACCAGGACGGCAAGACCGTCGTCGAGGGCGAGGCCGTCGTCATCCCGCCTTCGGCCTGAACTCCTCCGCCGCCGTCTCCCCGGCGCGCTCCCGTTCGATTGCCGCCCGCCGGCGCGCCCGGTTTCCCTCGCGCGCTGTCTCGCGGAACCGCTCGGCGAACCAGCGCCCGGCCGCCGCCTCGTCCATCACCACCGCAGCCCGGTTCCGCAGGCCCGAATACCGCAGAATCCGGCGCGCCGCGGGCTCCTGCGCTGTCCCCGCCACCACCGCCAGCCGCATCGGTTCCGCCATCCGGCTCGCCAGCAGCGCTCCCAGCACCAGCCACTGCCCGGGCCCCCGTTCCACCCCGCGCACGTCGACGAGGAGATCCGTGATCGCGCCCGCTTCGGCCAGCGCGAACCCCTGCGAAATCAGCCGCAGCGCTTCCTCCGTCGAAAGCCGGCCGCTGACCTCCGCGCACAGGCGCCCTTCGGGCGTCACCCGGACCGTGTACATGCCCCGCAGCATGCCACAAACCTCGCAGCGCCGCGCTCAGGGCACTCCCTGATGCCGCCCGCTGCTCACCCCGCAGCCTCGAACCGCCGCCACGGCGGCTCCTCTGCTCCGCGAACCTCCACCTGCACCCCGGGGACCGCCTGCCGCAGCCGCTCCGCCACCCGCCCGACCGCCCCCGGCGGCACGAGCGGCACCACGCCGACGCCGCCATCGACGGCCCCCACCGCGTCGTACCCGCGCGAGAACCGCCGCACCAGCCACGCCGTGCCCCACGCCTCCCCGGCTCCCGGCACCTCGACCCAAAGCCACGGCCGGCCGACGCGCCCCGGTTCGAGCAGCGGCAGGCACGTGGCCGGGTCCCAGCCCCCGGGTCCTTCGCCGCGCGCCAGCCGCGCCAGCGCCGCCGTCAGCTGCTGCGGCGTCGCCGGCACCGTCGCCCAGCCCAGCGCCCCCGCCTCCAGCGCCCGCGCCGTCTCGACCTGCGCGCCGGGCCCCGCCAGCACGATCACTCGTCCTGCCGCCGGTCCGAGCTCCCGGCACAGATCCGCAGCGCCGGCGCCCGCCTCGGCGAGCACCGCGTCCGCCTCCTCGGGCGAGGCCGCTTCGAGTAGCCCCATCGCTGCCGCCGCGGCAGCGATCACCTCGGCGACGCCCCGGTCCCGCACGCGGCGCCACGTGCGCATCCCACGCAGCCGCGGGTGCGGCCAGGCCCCGTAGCCGCCGTCGAGGTGCCGCCCCCGCGACCCCTGCAGCGTCCGCCCCGAAGTCGCAAGCCCCAGCAGCCACCGCGCGCACGGCACGCACAGGAACAGCTCGCCGGCCGCCTGCTCTTCGCGCTCCCACGCCACCCGCTCGGCCCGCTCCGCCGGCGATTCGCAGCACACCGCGCACTGGTCGTCGAACACCAGGTGCCGGCCGTTCGCTCCCGGCTGCCCGAAGAGCCGCCCCTCGCCGCTCCGCGCGTCAGCCGCCAGCTGCGCCAGCCACCGCGCACACCAGCCGCACACCCGGACGCGCTCTGTAGGGCCGACCGGCCGCCAGCCCCGGTACCGCCGCTGCGGCCGCGCCGAAATGGCCCAGCCGGCCGGCCGCACCTCGCAGCAGGCGCACGGTTCCATGCCACCATCATCGGCGCGCCCATCGCGCGCCCTCACCCCACCCGCACGTCGGCCGCCACCGCGACATGGTCGCTCGGGTACAGCCCCGGGTCGTGCGCCGCCGCCGCGGTCCCTGCCAGCCACGCCCGCTCGACCGCAAGGCTCCCACGGACCCACACGTAGTCCAGGCAGCCCGGCTCGCCCTCCGTATCCATCCCCGGGGCGATGATGCCGGATGGCCAGGTCGCTGCCGGCTCCGCGCCATTCGCCTCCCGATAGGCCGACCGGTAACCAGCGCCTTCCATCACGGCATACGCCGGCTCACCCGGCCGCGCGTTGAAATCCCCCGCGACCGCCTCGGCGTCGGCTCGCGGCGCCGCATCCATCCACGCGGCAAGCAGCTCCGGCTGCGCCCGCCGCACCCCGTCCTCCCCCGGCCGGTGGTGCAGGTGCGTGGTCGCGAACCACACCGTCAGGCCCCCCGGCAGCGCGATGAGCACGCGCTGCACCGTCCGCCCGCGCCCGAGGTCCAGCACCTCGTGCGCGAGCACCTCGCCCCGGGCGACGATGATCGCCGTCCCGAACCCGGGGAACCGCGGACTCTCCGCCGCGAGCGTCCGCGGATGGCCGCCAAGCGCCCCGGCCAGCAGGTCGTCCTGCCGCTCGCCCGCCAGCGAAACCTCCTGCAGCCCGCACAGGTCGGGCGCCAGCTCCCGAAACGCCGCAGCGAGCAGCGGCTTCCGCTCCGCCCACCGGTCGGCCACGTTCCGGATGTTCCAGGTTGCGACGCGCAGCCGGAGCACGTCCACGCTCACCGCACGCCCGCCGCCTCCAGCGCCCGCGCGATCCGTTCCCCGACTGCCTCCGGCGGGTCCATCTCGAACGTCATGATCGCCACGCCCTGGAACGCCGGCGATTCCCGCAGCCGTACGAGCGTCCCCTCGAAATACCCCCACGCTGCGTGTTCATCGCCCGCCGCGAGCACGTCCCGCAGCCGGCCCGGCAGTTCGAGCCCCAGCCGTCGCGAAATCCGCTCCCCCGCCTCCCCGCTGAGCAGCGGCATCACCATCGCGATCGCCGTCACCCCGGGCGCCTCCGCCCGCACGGCCGCCAATTCACGCTCCAGCGCCCCCACGTCGAACGTCGGCTGCGTCTGCACGTAGCTCGCACCCGCCCGGAGCTTCGGCAGCAGGTTCCGGCGCGCCGTCGCCGGGTCGCGCGCGTACTGGTTCAGCGTCGCGCCGATCGTCATCCCCGGGTGCGCTGCCCGCACCTCCGCGATCGCCTCACGCACCGTCAGCGAAGGCCCCTCGCCCGCCGGCGCATGGTCCCCCGCCACGCAGAGCACCTGCGCGATGCCTCCATCCCGCGCCCGCGCCGCCGCCGCCGCGACCGACGCCCGCGTCTCGCCGCGCGCCGCGAGGTGCCACACCGGGTCGATCCCCGCCGCCAGCAGCTCGAGCGACGCCTCGAGGCTCGATTGCCGGTCCGGCCGCTGGATGACGTTCACCGCGTCGGCCGCATCCCCCAGCAAACGGGCCCGCCGCAGCAGCACCTTCGGCAGGTGCCGCTGCGGCGGCGTGATTTCGAGCGCGACGGCGAACTCGCCCGCCGCCAGCCGGTCGAGGAAGCGCATACCGAGAGATTCCGACGCCCCTCGCGAAGCGTCCAGCCCGCTCAGCCGAAGCTCCCCCGCGCCCCGCGCAGCCGCGGGTCCAGCAGGTCGCGCAGCGCGTCGCCCAGCATGTTGAAGCTGAACACCGCCAGCGCGATGAACAGCCCCGGCCACACCAGCTGGTCCGGCCGGATGCTCGCGATCTGCTGCGAAATCTGCAGCATCTGCCCCCACGTCGGCTGGTCCGGGTTCACCACCCCGAAGCCGAGGAAGCTCAACGCCGCCTCCGCGAGGATGATGCCGCCGATGCCGATCGTCGCCTGCACCATCAGCGGCCCGAAGATGTTCGGGATGACGTGCCGCACCATGATCCGCGCGTCCGTCGCCCCCAGCACCCGCGCCGCATCGAGGAACTGCGCGGACCGCACCGAGATGACCGCCGACCGGATCACCCGCGAGCCCGAAAAGCCGCCCAGCAGCCCGAGCAGCACGATCAGCTTCCCGAAGCTCGCCCCGCCCAGCATCGTCGTCGCCGCCAGCAGCACCACCAGCACCGGCAGCGCCATCACCGCGTCGACGAACCGCTGGACCACCGCGTCGTACTTGCCCCCGAAATACCCCGAGGTCACACCGATCAGGAGCGCCAGCGCCGACGAGATGATCACGGCGCCGACGCCCACGTAGAACGCGTTCCGCGCTCCGTACACGATTCGGCTGTAGTTGTCGCGGCCCAGCTGGTCCGTCCCGAACGGGTTCGAAAGCTTCCCCGGCACCGTCCGGTCCCCGAACGTCGCCGACTTCTCCACCACCGTCGGGCAGAGGAACGTATCCTGCGGCCCGAGGCAGTACTTCTGCAGCCGCACCCCCGCGCGCGTATCCGCCGGCTCGTGCGTCGCGAACACCCCCGGCGCAATCGCGAGGATGCCCAGCGCGATGATGATCAGCAGCGAAATGAAGCCGAGCGGCTTCGTCCGCATCAGCGTCCGGAAAAATCCGACCGTCCGGCCGAAGGCGTTCGGCGCCGGCCGGCTCAGCGGCTCGGCAATCGTCACCTGCGCAGCAGCGTCAGCCATGCGTCACCTCACCCCCTCGCCCGCGGATCGAGCAGCGAATACGAAATGTCCACCACCAGGTTGATGACCACCACCGCGATGGCGAACAGCAGCGTGATCCCCTGCACCAGCGGGTAGTCCCGCTCGTACACGCCCCGGATGAGCAGCCGGCCCACCCCGTTCAGCGTGAACAGCGTCTCGAAAATCACCGTCCCGCCGACCAGCGTCGCCATCGTCAGGCCGATGACCGTTACCACCGGCAGCAGCACGTTCTTCAGCGCGTGCCGCATGATGATCACCCGCTCCCGCAGGCCCTTCGCCCACGCCGTCCGGATGTAGTCCTGCCGGAGGACGTCCAGCATCATCGTCCGCGCATACCGCATCACCGACGCCGCCGTCGAAAGCGACAGGATCAGCCCCGCGAGCGCGAACTGCTGGAAGTTCTTCAGCGGGTCCTCCCACGGCGCCGCATACTGCGTCGGCGGAATCCACTTGAACTGGATCGCGAGGAACGCCAGCACGAACGTGGCGATCACGAACCCCGGCACCGAAAGCCCGAGGATCGAAAAGCCCCGCAGCAGGTAGTCGAGCCACGTATCCTGCCGCATCGCCGAGATGACCCCGATCGGGATGCCGATGATGACCGCGAACACCACCGCCACCAGTGCCAGCTCCAGCGTCACGCCGATCTTCGGCCCGATCTCCTCGAGTACCGGCCGGTAGCTGTACATCGAAGTGCCCCAGTCGCCCCGGAGCAGGTTCCCCAGCCACTTCACGTACTCCGTGGCGATGGGACTGTTCAGCCCGAGCTCCTCCTTGAGCTGCTCCGCCGCCTCCGGCGTGTACCCCTCGCCCAGCCGTGCCGCCACCGCCGCGTCCGGATCCAGCCGCAGAATCCCGAAAATCAGGAACGACACGATGAGCAGCGTCGGGATCGAAAGCAGGAGCCGCCGAACGATGATCTGTTGCATCGTCGAAACCCCCAAGAAGGCCCCGGGGAGGTGCTCCCCGGGGCCCCGAATCCTACCAGAACCGGACCCGGCGGATTAGGCCTTGATCCACACGTCCTCGGCGTCGTCGTAGCCCGCGAGGAACGGCGTCGCTACCACGTTCCGCACCCGCTGGCTGATGACCGAGAAGCCGATGCGCGAGCCGATCCACACTGGACCCGGGTTCTGCGCCAGCCGCCGCTGGATGTCGAACACGATCGCCTTCCGCTTCTCGTAGTCGAACTCCGCCGACTGCTGGTCGAGCAGCTTGTCGATCTCCGGGTCCGCGAACTTCCCGTAGTTCCGCGAACCCTTCGCCGGGTCGCTGTGGTGGTAGATGAGCAGCTGCGCATCCGGGTACGGCCCGGAGAGGAACAGCGTGCCGGCGAGGTTGTAGTCGCCCGCAATCTGCCGCCGCAGCATCGTCGCGAAGTCCGTGCCGACGTTGTCGATCGTCAGCCGGATGCCGACCTCGCGCAGGTTGGAAACGAGCACGTCCGTGACCTTGTTCACGTCGAACGCCGTCGCGGTCATGATCGTCTCTTCTAACCCGTCCGGGTAGCCGGCCGCCGCCAGCAGCGCCTTCGCTTCCTTGATCTCGTCCTCCCGCTTGCCGAAGCCCGGCAGCTTTGCCAGCTCGGCATCCGGGAGCAGCCACGCAGCAGCGGCCGGCGTCATCGCACCGCCCGCGATACCGCCACCAGCATAGACGTTGTCGTACACCTGCTTCCGGTCGACCGCGCGCCAGAGCGCCTGCCGCACGCGCACGTCCTTGTAGCGGTCCTTCGTGTGGTTGATGAGCAGGCACTCGCGGGTCGGGTTTGGCGCCCGGGTGATGTAGAAGTTCCGGTCGTTCTCGAACTGCCGCGCCAGGTCTGCAGGCAGGCCGACGGCATCGACCTGGTTCGCCCGGATGGCGTTCACCAGCGCCTGGTTGTCCGTCTGGTTCACCACCTCCGCGCCATCGAGCCACGCCGTGTTCGGCTTCCAGTAGCCGTCCGGCCGCTTCTTCACCGCGATCCGCTGCCCGGCTTCGAACGCCGCAATCTCGTACGGCCCCGAACCGACGACGTCCTCCGGCTTGGTGATAGCGTCATCGCCCCGCGCCGCGATCTCCTTCGGGATGACCAGGTCGTACTGGTCCGACATCGCGTTCAGCAGGTCCGCCTTCGGCGCCTTCAGCTTGAAGCGAACCGTCGTGGCGTCGATCGCCTCGATCGAATCGACGATCGCGTAGTTCCCGGACCGCGGCGACTTCGCCCCGAGCGCCTTGATCCGGTCGAAGCTCGCCTTCACGTCCTCGGCCGTCACCTGGCGCCCGTTCGCCGGCGGCTTGTTCTGCCACTTCGCCTCCGGCCGCAGCTTGAAGATCAGCGTCGTGCCGCCGTCCGTGACCTCCGGCTGGGCGGCCGCGAGGTCCGGCTCCGGCAGGAAGGGCGCCGTCTTCTGGAAGCGCATCAGGAAGTTGCCGCACCAGTGCCACAGGAACGACGACTCCCACGGCGTGTTCGTCCGGTGGATGTCGATGACCGAGCCGATCGGCCCGCCCATCAGCCGGTACGTCCCACCCGCGACCGGCTTCTCGCTCGTGTCCTGCGTCGGCGCGACCGGCGTCAGCTGCGTCCCGCCGTTGCCGCCGCTGTCGTCGTCATCGTCGCCGCCGCCGCAGCCCGCCAGCGTCATCGCTGCGATGCCGAGCGTCGCCGCCGACCCGCCGGCGAGGACGCCGCGCCGGCTCAGCTTGCGCCGGCGCCAGTAGTTGTCCCAGTAGGAGCTCATGGGATGCCTGTACCCCTCCAGAAATTTCGGGGCCCGCGTTGAACAGCCAATCAACAGGGGCGTGCCTATCCTGCCGATAGACGCCGCTTTGATCAATGGGTACGGGCCCGTCACCTTTCCATACGCCGCCGCCCGCTGGCTGGATGGCCCGCCAGCCCTCCGCAGCGCGCAGGCAGCTCACCCCCGCACCACGCTCTCCCCAAGCACCGCCTCACGCGCCTCCGCCACCACGTACAGCGACCCCGTGATGCACACGAGGTCGTCCGCGCTCGCGTGCGCCAACGCTGTCTCGATCCCCGCCGCCACCGTTTCCTCCGCGACCGCCGCCGGCCCGAGGAACCCGATCTGCTGGATCATCTCGTACGGGTCCATCGACCGCGGGTTCCGGAAGCCGACGCACACGATCAGCTCCGCCAGCCGCGCCAGCTCGAACCCCATCGCCCGCAGGTCCTTGTCCCTCGTCACCCCGATGACGAGGAAGCACCGCTTCCACGTGAAGTACTCCCGCAGCGCCGCCGCCAGCGCCGCCGCGCTCTCGCCGTTGTGCGCACCGTCCGCCACGACCAGCGGCTTCTGCCCCATCACCTCCAGCCGGCCCGGCACCCGCACGCGCGCCAGCCCCTCCGCAATCGCATGGTCCGAAAGCGCGAACCCCCGCGCCCGGATCGCATCCGCCGCCGCCACCGCGGTCATGGCATTCTCCGCCTGGTGCCGCCCCAGCATCGGCGTCCGCAGCGCGATGACCACGCCCGATGGCCGCCGCACCTCCAGCCGCTGGCCCCACGGGTGCTTCTCCGTCACCTCCACCGCATACGAGGCGCCCACGTCGATCAGCGAGGCCCCGACCTCCTCGCACCGCGCCCGGATGACCTCCAGCACCGCCGGGTCCCGCTGCTTCGCCACCACCGCCGTCGTCCCCCCCTTGATGATCCCCGACTTGTCCCGCGCGATCTCCACCGTCGTCTTCCCGAGGATCTGCGTGTGCTCGAGCGAAATCGGGGTGATGACCGCCACGTCCGTCGCCTCGAACACGTTCGTCGCGTCGAACGTTCCGCCGAGCCCCACCTCCACCACCTGCCACTCCACCCGCGGCACCTGCGCCCGCACCAGCCAGAAAAAGAGCGCCGTCAGCACCCCGAACGTCGAGACGTTCCCGTGCACGCTCTCCCGCTCCGCCTCCACTGCCGGCAGGATCGCCGCCATCCCGGCAGCGAACTCCTCCGGGCTCACCGGTTCGCCGCCGATCGCAATCCGCTCCGTGAACGAATGCAGGTGCGGGCTCGTGTAGAGCGCCGTCGCAAACCCCGCCTCCCGCAGGATGCCCGCGATCATCGCTGAGGTCGTTCCCTTGCCCTTCGACCCCGTGATGTGCACCGTTGGCCGCCCGAGGTGCGGGTCGTTCAGCCGCGAGAGCAGCGAGCGCACCGAAGCGAGGCTCATCGTCGGGTTCGGCGAAGCCTGGTAGCCCCGCTCCATGTCGCTCAGCGAGAGCAGGTAGTCGATCGCGTCCTGGTAGTCCACGCCCCGATTCTAGCCCGCCCGGCTCAGCCCGCGTCCTCGGCCCCGAAATCCACGATGTGCCGCACCGCCTCGAATCCCCGCATCAGGATCAGCCGCCGCGGCCGAATCCGGAACAGGATCCCCCGGTCCGTGAACACCGCCGCCATCTTGTTCTTCGTCTCCAGCTCCTGCAGCAGCGGCGTGTACTCGGCCGAATCCTTCGCCACCTCTTCCGCCCGCCCCTCGATCACCGCCCGGTTGAACGCCGTCCAGTCCGACCGGATCACCTCACGGTTGTCGATGAGGAACGAGACCTCTGGCGTCGCCCGGATGTTCCGGGTGTGCTGCGGCCGCGTCCCGCTCCCGAACAGCACCTCCCCGTTCGGCCGCAGGTGGAAGAGCACGAACGTCACGTACGGCGTCCCGTCCTCCGCGTGCGTCGTCGCCAGCGTCCCGCCCGGCTGGTCCAGCCCCAGCGCATACGCCTGCGCGAGGATCTCTTCCCGGCTCAGCGGCTCCGTCACGGCCCGGCATTCTACCGGCGCTCCAACCCGCGCGCACCGCCGTTGAACGCACCCCGCCGCCCGCCGTACGGTTGTCGCAGGTGTCAGCATCGGAACCCGGCCGCCGCGTCATCCTCGAGCAGCCTTCGCCCGACAAGCAGGGGCGCGCCGGCTGCATCGCCGCAGGCGCCGTCATCGGCATCCTCGTCGGCATCATGGTCGGCCTCTACGCGCTCCCGCCCATCCTCCGGAGCATCTACGGCGAAAAGAAGGTCGCCGCAGGCGAAACCTTCGAAGGCGATGGCCGCATCATCGCCGTCGAAGCCGTCGGCATCGCCTCTGAACCTCTCGGCGACGCCTCTCCCGGCATGCAGCGCAGCGACGTCGCCATCCGCCTCCGCATCACGAACAACAAGACATGGGACGCCACCCTTGCCGACTGGACCCTCGAAGTCGCCGGCATCGAAAACTGGCTCCCCGCCGCCAGCGCCGCCACCGACGGCGAACCCGGCTTCGCCCCGCCCCTCGGGAAGACGTCGACCGTCGAACTCCGCTTCGTCGTCGAGCGCCCGGAATCCGACACCCGCCCGCTCCGCCTCGAAGCCCTCCACCTCGCCAACCCGCGCGTCCGCTTCGCCCTCGAATGACCATCGTCCCCTGCGACTACCCCGGCTCGCTCGACCATCTCCTCCAGCCCGGCCTACGCATCGTCTTCATCGGCTACAACCCCGCCATCTTCTCCGCCGAGGCCGGCCACTACTACGCCCGCCCCGGCAACCGCTTCTGGGTCCACCTCAGCCAGTCAGGCATCGCCGGCCGCCCGGTGACTCCCGAAGACGACCGCCGCCTCCCGGCCGAAGCCGGCATCGGCTTCACCGACCTCTGCTGCCGGCCCACCGTCCGCGCCGAGCACCTCACCGCCGAAGAAATCCGGGCCGGCGCCCTCCGCCTCCACCGCGAGCTGCGCGAATTCCAGCCCGCCATCGCCTGCTTCAGCGGCCGCGGCATCTACCAGCACTTCGCCCGCCACGCCCTCGGCCTCTCCCCGCGCGAGCTCGCAGGCCGGCCGTACGGCGAACAGCCGGAGCGCATCGGCGCCACCATCCCGTGGGTCATCCCCAGCTCCAGCGGCCTCGCCTCCCGCTGGCACCGCGAACGCCTCGAATGGCTCCACCGCCTCCGCGAGGCCCTCGAAGCCCTCGGCCTCCCCGCGCCGCCCGCCCCTTCCCCCTTGGCCGATCCCGCCCCACGCTAATCCCATGCAGCTCGGCATCATCGGACTCGCCCGCTCGGGCAAGACCACCATCTTCAACGCCGTCACCCGCGGCTCCGCACAGGTCGGCGCCTACTCCTCCTCCAGCCAGCCCAACATCGGCGTCGTCAACGTCCCCGATGACCGCGTCGATGCGCTCGCCCGCCTCTTCAAGCCGAAAAAGGTCACCTACGCCACCATCCAGTACGTCGATTTCCCCGCTGCAGGCGAATCCTTCGGCAAGGGCGAAGGCCCCGCCGGCAAATTCATCAACGACCTCGCCCGTATGGACGCCCTCATCCACGTCGTCCGCGCCTTCCGCGACGACGCCGTCCCCCACCCCGAGGGCTCCGTCGACCCCGACCGCGACATCCAGGTCATGGACCTCGAGCTCGCCTTCGCCGACCTCGCCATCATCGAGCGCCGCCTCCAGCGCTTAGAAACCGAAATCCGCTCCATGAAGGCCGGCGAGCGCGAGCGGCCCCTTCGCCTCAAAGCCCTCCTCGAGCGGCTCAAGGCCGGCCTCGAAGCCGATACCCCCATCCGCGCCCAGGAGCTCTCCGACGAGGACCGCCAGCTCCTCGAAGGCACCCAGTTCCTCACCGCCAAGCCGATCCTCCTCCTCATCAACATCGGCGAAGAAGACCTCCCCCGCCGCGAAGAGCTCGAAGCCGCCTACCGCGCGAAGTACGCCGGCCCCGGCCGCGACGTCGCCGTCATGGCCGGCAAGTTCGAAATGGACCTCAACGAACTCTCCGAAGAAGAGGCCGCCGAGTTCCGCGCCGCTGCCGGCGTCAGCGAAAGTGGCATGGCCAGCGCCATCCGGGCGAGCTACCGCCTCCTCGGCCTTATCTCCTTCCTCACCGCCGGCCCCGACGAGTGCCGCGCATGGACGATCCCCGCCGGCGCCACCGCCCCCGAAGCCGCCGGCAAAATCCACTCCGACCTCCAGCGCGGCTTCATCCGCGCCGAGGTCATCCGCTGCGACGACCTCCTCGCCGCCGGCAGCGAAGCGGAGGCGAAGAAGCGCGGCCTCCTCCGCACCGAGGGGAAGCAGTACGTCGTGCAGGACGGCGACGTCCTGCACATCCTCTTCAACGTCTGACCGCTGGCCGCCGGCTTCCTAGAGCCCGGCCGCCTTCGGCGACATCTCCCGCATCGCCTGCAGCACCCGCTCCCGCCGCACCGCCGGGTCCGGGTCGAACGAGATGAACTGCAGGAACGCGGTATCGACGCCTGCCTCCAGGTACCGCTTCACGTGGGCGTTCCGCTCTTCGGCCGTCCCGGCCACGAACAGGTCCTGCACCACCACATCCGGCACTGCCGCCAGCGCGCCCTTTCGGTCGCCGCTCTCCCACGCGCTCCACATCGCCGAAAGGAGCGGCTCGCGCCCCAGCCAGCGGTGGAACTCCTTGTACACCGGCACGTTGAGGTAGGCGTTCAGGTGCCGGCGCTGCAGCTGCCCCACCTCCGGCGTGAGCGGGTCGATGCACACCATCAGCCGCGCCGTGATCTCCACTTCGTCCGGGTTCCGCCCGGCCGCCTTCGCCGCCTCCCGGACCACGCCGACGCTCTTCTTCACGTCCTCCGCCGAGAGCCAGTTGATGATCGCGCCGTCGCCGACCTCCCCCGCGACCCGCAGCATCCCCTCCCGCAGCGCCGCCACGTGGATCGGGATCGGCTGGCTCGGCGGCTTGCTCATCCGGAAGCCGTCCACCCGGAACGTCTCGCCCTCGAACACCACGCGCTCACCGGCGAACGCCCGCCGCAGGAACAGCGTCATCTCCCGGACCCGCGTCGCCGGCTTCCGGAACTTCCCGCTGTTCCACAGCTCCACGATCGGCTGCGAACCCGAGCCGATGCCCAGGTTGAACCGCCCCGGCGCGACCTCCGCCACCCCGGCGGCCGTCTCCGCCAGCGTCGCCGGCCCGCGGGTGTACACGTTCGCGATCGCCGTGCCCAGCCGCAGGTTCGTGTGCAGCCCGATCACCGCCAGCGGCGTGAACGCGTCGATCGCGTCCACCTCGTACGACCACGCGTCCGTGTAGCCCAGCCGTTCCGCCTCCTGGCAAATCTCCGGGTGCTCCCGCAGGCCCACGCCGTCGAGCGGGACGGAAAGTGACAGTCGCTTCTCAGCCATTCAGTTCGATTCCCCCATCAATCGATGCATCCGGTCGATCAGGACCGGCACGTACCATTCGAACTCGGCAGCGCCCGGGTTCGAGGCCGTCTTCTCGAGGTAATGCATGTACAGCCCTTCGAGGATGACCGCCATCTTGTACACCGCCAGCACGCTGTAGAACCCGAAGTGCTTCATCGAACGCCCGCTCTTCGCCTCGTACCGCGCCGCCATCTCCTCCCGCGTCGGGAAGCCCTCCAGCTCGGTCAGCGTCGAGCGGTTGTTCAGCTGCCGCGTCCCCGGCGGGTCGCCCTGGTCGCCCCACGTAGAAAGCAGCCAGCCGAGGTCTGCCAGCGGGTCCCCGATCGTCGCCATCTCCCAGTCGAGGATGCCCAGCAGCCGCGGCTCCCCGTGCGCGAAGATCACGTTGTCCAGCTTGTAGTCCCCGTGCACCACCGCCACGTCCGCCTCGGCCGGGATGCGCGCGCGCAGCCAGTCCGTCGCCTCGTCGAGCCCCGGCAGCTCCCGCGTCCGCGGCCGCGTCAGCTCCCACTGTTTCGCCCACCGCTCCACCTGCCGCGGCAGGTACGTCTCCCCCTTTCCGGTCAGGCCCGCCGCCTGCCAGTCCACCGCGTGCAGCTCCACCAGCGCGTCGACCAGCTCCTCCGCCACCCGCCGCCGCCCCTCCGGCGTGTCGTACGCCGCCGGCACCTCCGACCGGATCACCGTCCCGTCCAGCCGCTCCATCAGGTAGAACGGCGCCCCGATCACTGAGGCGTCCTCGCACACCGCCACCGGCCGCGGCACCCGCGCCTTCCCGTACAGCGCCGCGATGTACCGGTACTCCCGGATGACGTCGTGCGCCGTCGGCAGCAGCGGCCCCCGCGGCGGCCGCCGCATCACCCACTGCTCTGGGCCGCGCGTGACATAAAACGTTTCGTTCGAAAAGCCGGCGACGTGCTTCTCCACGGAAATCGGGCCCGGCTCCCCCGGCACGTGCTCGTTGACGAACCGCTCCAGCGCCCGCAGGTCGATCAGCTCCCCGAGGGGTGTCTCCGCCATGGCTCCTTCCCCGCGCTCGAACTCCCCCGGGCACACCGGTGCCAGCATGAGGGGCTCCGAGAGTCTTGCCGCCCCGCGCCCGTCCGTCAACCAGCGCCTCCGGGTGCTCGCGTACAATCCCGCCCATGGACCTCTACCGCGGAACCATCTCCAAGCGCGACCGCCGCGCCTTCCTGCCCCAGCCCATCCCGGCCGAATCCCTCCGCCGCATCCTCCAGGCCGGCCGGATGACCCCGTCCTCGAAAAACTCCGAACCGAACCGCTTCATCGTCGTCCAGTCCCCCGAAGGCAAGCAGGCCCTCGCCGACCTCAGCCCGATGGCCCGCTGGCTCGCCGATGCCGCGGCCGTCATCGTCATCACCCAGGTCCGCGAACACCCCTTCGATGCCGGCCGCTGCGCCCAGAACATGATGCTCGCGGCCTGGAACGACGGCATCGGCTCCTGCCCCGCGCACCTGCCCGAAGAAGCGCTGCGTGGCCTCCTCGGCATCCCCGCCGGGGTTTTCATCAACCGCGTCATCGGCTTCGGCTACCTCGACCCCGAGCGCTCCGGCCCGCCCCCGGCCGTCGCCCGCAAGCGCCTCCCGCTCGAGGAACTCGTCCACCACGAGCGCTGGTGAGCCGCGCCCTCGCCCGCTACCCTCACCCGCACACCCCTTCCCCGGAGCCGCCCATGATCGCCCTCACCGACGATATGCGCCGGGCGTTCGAAACCGCCCTCGCCGATGGCGCGCCCGTCATCGTCGCGACCGCCGACCCCGCGACTGGCGAACCCGACATCGCCTTCAAGGGCAGCGCCATGGTCTTCGATGCCGAGCACCTCGCGTTCTGGGAGCGCGCCCACGGCCAGACCCTCCGCAACCTCGAGGCCAACCCCCGCGTCTGCCTCCTGTACCGCAACGCGAAGACCCGCCTCGCGTGGAAGTTCTTCGGCGCCGCCGAACTCCACCGCGACGGCCCCCTGCGGCAGCAGGTGATGGACCGCACCATCCAGGTCGAACTCGACCGCGACCCCGAGCGCCGCGGCATCGCCGTCCTCATCCGTGTCGACCGCGTCGTCCAGGCCGGCCAGGTCATCATGTCCCGCGACTGACCTGCCCGGCCCCGTCACGCGCGCCGGAATGGGTCCCGCCGTTCCGGTTTCGCGGCCGGCGCGGCCGGCGCCGGGAACGTCTCCGGTTCCCAGCGGTCGTCTGCTGCAGCCTCGCCGCCCCGCTCCGCCGCGGGGTCCGCACCGGGCCCCGCGCCGATGACGGCCGGGTTCCCGGCCGTCCGATCGAGTGCCGCCGCGGGCACTGCCGGCGCCGCTGCTCGGTCGGCCGCGGCGCTCCGCTGCAGCCCCCAGAACGCTGCCCCGCCGGCGACGGTCTTCGCCATCGCTGCCAGCGTCATCAGCACGAGCCCCCATTCCACCTGTACGCCAAATCCCATCTCGCTCTCCGGCTCGCTCGCGATGTCCGCCCAGTCGATGACGCCGATCACCGCCGAGATGCCGCCGAGCCCGGCGATGGCGCCATACTTCCAGCGGCTCTGCTGCTTGAAGCTCAGCGCCGCGAGCAGGATGCCCACGCCGCCGAACACCGCCGTGAACGCGCCGTCCCCTTCCGTACCGTTCACCGTGACGAACAGCACCGAGGCCCACGGCCCCACCGAACCGAGCACGACCAAAGCGCTCAACACCGTCAACGTCAGCGGCCAGTGGCTGCTCTGCTGCGACATCTCGTTCGCCCTCCCCGCGAAGAATGCGCGAGAGTATACCCGCCCCTCTGAACGGCGAACATCGCGCGAACAACTCGAAACCTGTGTCGCCAATCTGTCGCGATCATGCGACAGGTCGTCGCTGCTGCTGTCGAGGATTCGCATGAACGTCGCAAAAAGCCGGCCGTTCCGCCGTCCCCGGTCGCGCCGCACCTTCGCGTTGCTGCAAGCATGGCGCCCTCGGCAGGACTCGAACCCACAACCTGCTGATCCGAAGTCAGCTGCTCTATCCGATTGAGCTACGAGGGCGCGCGCACCGGCACCGCCGTCCGCCCGGCTCCCACCATCTTACCCCCTCGGCCGCTCCCCCGCCCCGCGCCCCCGCTATCATCGTGGTATGAACCCCTCCGAAACCTCTGCCGCCGCCCCCTACCACCAGGTCGGCGGCGCCGAAACCGTCGCCCGCATCGTCGAGGCCTTCTACGCCCGCGTCGAAGCCGACGACGTCCTCCGCCCCCTTTACCCCGAGGACCTCGAGCCCGGCAAGAAGAAGCTCGCCTGGTTCTTCGAACAGTGGCTCGGCGGGCCCCCGAGCTACAGCGAGCGCTACGGCCACCCTCGCCTCCGCCGACGCCACTTTCCGTTCGTCATCGACGAACGCGCGGCCGGCCGCTGGCTCCGCCTCATGCGCGAAGCCTGGACCGAAGCCGGCGTCCCCCGCGCCATCCAGGACCCCATCTTCGAGCGCCTCGCCGTCCTCGCCCGCCACATGATCAACGCAGGCGACGACGTCCCCCGCGAGCCCCTCGGCGACGTCTACCTCGACTGACCCGCGCACTCCATCCCGGTAGAATCCGCCGGCGATGGAAGCACCGACAGCCGACCCCTTCGCCCTCGATGCCGTCCGCGTCCTCGAAATCGGCGGCGGCATCCCTGCCGCCTTCGCCGCCCGCTGGCTCGCCGGGTTCGGCGCCGACGTCGTCCGCGTCGACCCCGAGACCGAGGGCCTCACGCCAGACGAGGCCGTCTACCTCCTCCCCGGCAAGCGCCGCGTGCAGGCTTCCTCCCCCGGCGACCTCCTCGCCCTCGCCCGCGCCGCCGACATCATCATCGAGGACGGCCCGCCCGGCGCCCTCGCCGCCCGCGGCCTCGACCCTGCCGCCCTCCGCGCCTCGCGCCCGGAGCTCGTCATCGTCTCCATCACCCCGTACGGCCAGGACGGCCCCTACGCATCCTTCCCGGCGACGAACATCACCGCCTTCGCGATGGGCGGCATCATGTCCCTCACCGGCATGTACCAGCGCGAACCGCTCGTCACTGGCGGCTCGCAGGCGCTCTACCTTGGCGGCCTCGATGCCGCCGGCGCCGCCATTACCGCGTACTTCGGCGCCCTCATCAGCGGCGAAGGCGACTGGGTCGATATCTCGCTCCAGGAATCCATGGCCGGCATGCTCGAACTCTACGGCCCCCGCGGCGCCTACGAAGGCGCCGTCAGCATCCGCTCCGGCAACCACGTCCGCGCCGTCTGGGGCCTCTACCCCTGCGCCGACGGCTACGCGGGCGTCTGCGCCCTCGAGCGGCAGGTGCCCGCCCTCTTCGCCCTCCTCGGCGACCCCGAGCTCGACGAGCCGCGCTTCCGCGACCCCCTCGAACGCCCCAACCACGACGACGAACTGCAGGCCAAGCTCTACGCCTGGTTCGGCGAGCGCACGAAAGCCGAGCTCCTCGAACTTGGCGTCCGCCACCGCGTCCCTATCGGCGCCGTCGTCACCCCGCGCGAACTCCTCGACAATCCCTCCCTCCGCGAGCGCGGCTTCTTCGATGCCGTCGAAACCCCCGCCGGGACCGCCCGCATCCCCGGCCGCCCGTTCCTCGGCCTCCCCTGGCGTCCCGGCCGTTTGAACGAACCGGTCCCCGCCGCCGACATCCTCGCCGCATGGAGCACCCGCCCGTGAAGCGCCTCCCCCTCGAAGGCATCCGCATCGCCGACCTCACCATGATGTGGGCCGGCCCCTACGCCACCCGCACCCTCGCCGAGATGGGTGCCGAGGTCATCAAGATCGAATCCCCCCGCGCCTGGGACAACATCCGCACCCTCATCCCCCAGCCCGGCGTCGATGAGCCCTGGAACTCCTCCTACTACTTCAACGACTACAACCGCGACAAGAAGTCCCTCACCCTCGACCTCGCCCATCCGCTCGGCCGCGCCACCTTCCTCCAGCTCGTTCCCCACTGCGACGTCGTCATCGAAAATTACCGTGCCGACGTCCTCGATAACCTCCAGCTCGGCTACGACGTCCTCCGCCAGGTCCGGCCCGACATCATCCTCGTCTCGATGGCGGGCTACGGGAAGACCGGCCCCGAGCGCCACCACGTCGGCTTCGGCCCCATCATCGAGCAGATGAGCGGCCTCGCCTCCATGACCGGCTACGGCGACGACGGCGTCCCCTTCAAGACGGGCATCTCCTACGGCGACCCCGTCGCCGGCAAGGCCGCCGCTGCCGCTGTCGCCCTCGCCCTCGTCCAGCGCCGCCGCACCGGCCGCGGCTGCTTCATCGACCTCGCCCAGCGCGAAGTCCTCTCTTCGCTCATCGGCGAAGCGTTCGCCGCCGCCTCCCTCCGCGGCGAAACCCCGGTCCACCGCGGCAACCGCGACCCGCGCGCCTTCGCCCAGGGCGTCTACCGCTGCGCCGGCGAAGAGCAGTGGCTCGCCGTCACCCTCCGCACGCGCGAGGAGTGGGAGCGCGCCGCCGCTCTCCTGGGCATCGACCCGGCGCTCCCCGGCGGTCCCGCCGACCACGGCGTCATCGATGCCCGCCTCGCCGACGCCCTCGCTGCCCGCGACCCGCAGGAGGCCTTCGAACTCCTCGCCGGCGCCGGCATCCCGGCCGGCCGCGTCCTCGATACCGTCGCCATCCACGACGACCCCCACCTCGCCGCCCGGCGCTTCTGGGTCGAACTCCCGCACCCGCGCATGCACCCGTGGAAGCAGCCGCGCACCGCCTGGCGCCTCCGCGAGGCCGACCCCTGGCCGCGCCGCCACGCCCCGCTCTTCGGCGAGCACAACGACGAGGTCCTGCGCGGCCTCCTCGGCCTCGATGAGGCCCGCATCGACGAGCTTCGCCGCGAGGGCGTCATCGGTGACGCCCCCGTCAACCCCGGCGTCGGCTGACTACACCTCGACCCACAGCTCTTCGAGCCCGCGGAAGCCCGGCACGCGCTTCCACTTCAGCTCCTGCGGCGCCAGCCGCATCGCCGGGAACCGGGTCAGCAGCACCCGCACCCCGATCTGCGCCTCCAGCCGCGCCAGCGGTGCGCCCAGGCAGTACCGCCGCCCGCCGCCGAACGCGACATGGTCGATGTCCTCCCGCGTCACGTCGAACCTGTGCGGGTCCTTGTGGAGCCGCGGGTCGTAGTTCGCCCCGCCCAGCGCGACGGTGATCGAATCGCCCTTGTGCATCGGGCAGCCCGCCACCACCCGGTCGTCCGGCAGGATCCGCCCGCTGAAGGTCACCGGCCCTTCGTACCGCAGCATCTCCTCCACGGCGTTCTCGATGAGCTCGGGCCGCTCCCGCAGCAGCTGCGCCTGGTCCGGGTGCTGCAGCAGGTTCTTCATCCCGTTCCCGAGCAGGTCCGTCGTCGTCACGTTCCCCGCCGCCAGCAGCAGCCCGATCATCGAGAGCACTTCCTCGTCGTTCAGGAAGTCGCCGTTGTCCTCCGCCTTCAGCATCGCCGTGATCAGGTCGTCCCGCGGCTCCGCGCGCCGCTCCGCGATGACCCGCCGCAGGTACGCCTGCAGCTCCTCGCCGGCCTTCATCGCCTTCTGCCGCGTCTCCTCGCTCGCGAACGGGTCGAACCCGGCCGCCACGCTGTCATCCGTCCACCGCTTGAAGTCGGCCTGGTCCTTCGGGTCCACCCCGAGCATCTCCGCGATCACGATCGTCGGGTACGGCTGGCAGAACGCCGCCATCAGGTCGAACCGCGCCTGCCCCTCCACCCGGTCGCACAGCTCGTTCGCGATCTCCTCGATCCGCCCCCGCATCCGCTCGATCGCCCGCGGCGTGAACGCCTTGGAGACCAGCCCCCGCAGCCGCGTGTGCACCGGCGGATCCTGGAACAGCATGCTCGGCTCCCGGTCCTCTCCCAGCAGCCGCTGCCGGAACATCGCGTTGAACGACTTCTCGTTCGCCTTCCGCGGGTCCACCAGCAGGTCGCGGTCGTTCAGGATGGCGTGCACGTCCTCGAACCGCGCCACCAGCCACCGCCCGAACTGCTCGTCCCACACCACCCGGTCCGCTTCCCGCACCCGGTCGAGCAGGCTGAACGGGTCCCGCTGGTACTCCGGGTTCAGGGGCGTCAGAGCGATGCCCAGCGGCACCTCATTCGTCGTCGTGTCCGTCATGGCGCTGTCCCTCCATCGGCTGCTTCGCCGCATGCTAACAAAGCCGAACCGCGTTCGAAAGTCCCGCTATCGGAAATTCACGCAGCCGCCTCCTGCCTCACTGCCGCGCCCGCCGCGCGCCCGTACACTGGCCCCCGTGCCCCCGCTCCTCCTCTTCGATATCGACCTCACCCTCATCGCCACCAGCGGCGCCGGCCGCCTCGCCCTCGACCGCGCCTTCGAACGCGTCACCGGCGTCCCGGCCGCCACCGAGGGCATCCGCTTCGATGGCCGCACCGACCGCGCCATCATCGCCGAAGTCCTCCAGCGCTGCGGCAGCCCCGCAGCCCGCTTCCCGGAGGTGCGCGACGCCTACCTCGAAGAGCTGCCGGCCGCCCTCCGCGAGAAAGGCGGCGAAATCCTCCCCGGCGTCGAACCGCTCCTCGATGCCCTCGCCCGCGAACTGCCGGGCATCGGCCTCGCCACCGGCAACCTCCGCGCCGGCGCCCGCGCCAAGCTCGGCTACTTCGGCCTCTGGCACCGCTTCGCTGCCGGCGGCTTCGGCGACGACCACACCGAGCGTGCCGGCCTCGTCCGCGCCGGCATCGCCGCCCTCGCCGCCGCCATCGGCGCATCCCCGGACCCGGCCTCCGCCGTGGTCATCGGCGATACCCCGCTCGATGTTGCCGCGGCCCGCGCCGCCGGGGCCCGCTCCGTCGCCGTCGCCACCGGCCGCTACACCGCGCACGACCTCAGCGCCGCCGGTGCAGACGCCGTCCTGCCCGGGTTCGACGATCTCGACCGCGCCCTCGCCGCGCTCCTCGCCTGACGCCCGGTCGACAGCCGGCGCCGCCCGCGGCACGATTCCCTCCATGCCGCTCCGCCTCGGCCTCGTCGGCGCCGGGTTCATCGCGGGCGTCTACGCCCACGCGGCCCGCCGCGTGCCGGCTGTCGAAATCACCGCCGTCGCCTCGCCGCGCTCCGCCCGAGCCTTCGCTGACCGCTGGGGCATCCCCGCCGCGTTCGACGACTGGCGCCAGCTCATCGGCGAAGCCCCGGTCGACGCCGTCGTCATCGCCGCCCCCAACGACCTCCACCTCCCCGTCGCCCTCGCCGCCGCGGCCGCCGGCAAGCACGTCCTCTGCGAAAAGCCCCTCGCCCCCGGTCTCCCCGCAGCAGCTGAAATGGTCGAAGCCTGCGACCGCGCCGGCGTCCTCCTCCTCTGCGCCGAAAACCTCCTCTTCGCCCCGATGTACGAGCGTGTGCGCGCCCTCGTCCGTCGCGGCGAAATCGGCCAGCCGTACCTCCTCCGCCAGCAGCAGGGCCACGCCGGCCCCTATGCCGACTGGTTCTGGGACATCAGCCGCGCCGGCGGCGGCGCCCTCATCGATATCGGCTGCCACGGCATCGCCCTCGCCTGCCGCCAGCTCGATGCCTGGCCCGAAGCCGTCGCGGCCGTCCTCGGCCGCTTCCGCCACGCAGCCCGCACGCCCGCTGACGACCACGCCATCGTCCACCTCCGCTTCCCCGGCGGCGCGCTCGCCACGGTCGAAGCCTCCTGGGCCCTCCCGGGCGGCGCCGACCTCCTCGAAATCGTCGGCGCCCGCGGCGGCCTCGCCGCCAACCTCGAGCGCGCGCCCGCCATCGACCTCTACCGCGACCCCGAGTCCGCAGAGGCCGGCCAGCTTCCCGGCTGGCAGCACGTCATGTACGAAGAAGCCTGGCAGTTCGGCTTCCCGCAGGAGCTCGAGCATTTCGCCGAAGCCGCCGCCGGCCGCGTCGAGCCGCGCTTCCCCGGCCGCGACGCCGTCCGCGTCCTCGAAATCATCTGCGCCGCCTACGAATCCGCCCGCCGCGGCGGCGGCTGGGTATCCCTCCCCTTCCCCAGCACCGCCCCGCGCGCCATCGACCACTGGCTCGCGGCCGAACCGCCCGCCGCCCCCTGACGGCGCGCCGCCGCTCCCGTACCCTGTAGCCGGATGAGCTGGCTCGCCTCGTTCTTCGCCACCCCCGCCCGCCAGGCCCTCGGCTGGACCGCCCTCGGCATCCTCGGCGTCATCTTCGCCGCGGTCGGCGCCTGGCTCCTCATCCGCGGCGGCGACCCGGCCCCGCCCCCCGCTTCCCCTGGCGTGACCGCCACGCCGACCCCCTCCGCGACGCCGACCGCGACCGTCACCCCGACGCCCTCCCCCCCCCCCCCCCCCCCCCCCCCCCCCCCCCCCCCCCCCCCCCCCCCCACCCCCCCCCCCCCCCCC
>NZ_JANZZD010000110.1:0-597 GCF_026419595.1 Tepidiforma sp.
TGTTCGAAATGCTTGGCCGCCAGCGGATCGCGGGCGAAGTTCATCACCGGGGCGGCCAGGCGCTCGCGCTCATACGGCCGCACCCAGGGCTGGATGCCGCAGCCGGCCAGCGCCAGCGCGAGCAGCGCAGCCGCCGTCGACCGTCCGCCGATCACCGTCCGTGGGCTCATTCCTTCAGCAGCTCCCGGATCTGTTTCTCGTAGGTCTCTTCCAGACCGTTGCGGTAACCGCGGTGCACGTAGCGCACGCGGCCGTCGCGGTCGATCAGCACAGTCGATGGCATCGTCGTCAGGTCATAGAGGCGGCTGACCTGCTTGCCGCTGTCCAGCAGGACCGGAAAACGCAGGTTGAGCTTGCTGGCCAGCTGCTGCGCCTGTGCCGGATCCTCGTCGATGTTCACGCCCAGCAGCTGAAAGCCCGCGGGGCGGTATTTCTCGTACAGGCGGTTCAGGTGCGGCATTTCGACGCGGCAGGGGCCGCACCAGGTGGCCCAGAAGTTGATCATCACCACCTGCCCGCGCTGCTCGCGCAGCCGGACGTTCGGACCGGCCAGGCTCTTGAGCGCGAAATCCGGCGCCGGGGCCGACGGGGTGAGGT
>NZ_JANZZD010000111.1:0-596 GCF_026419595.1 Tepidiforma sp.
GCAGCATCCTCTCGTTCGGCGACCTGACACTGGACTTGGAGCGTCTTCAGGTGACGCGGCGCGGTCAGGTGGTGGACTTGACCCCCATCGAGTTTCGGCTGCTGCGCTACCTGGCCAGCAACCCCGGCCGCCCTTTCACCCGGGAGCACCTGATCGAGACCCTTTGGGGCTACGAGAGCGACATCGGCAGTGACCGCACGGTGGACGTGCACATGCGCCACCTGCGCCAGAAGATCGAGGACGACCCGGCCAACCCGCGCTGGCTGGTGACGGTGCGAGGGATCGGCTACAAGTTCGAGCCGTGAGCGGCTTTGTTGTCAAACCTTAACCAAATCTGAACTGCTTCGTTGCACCACTGTGCTAGAGTAAAAACAAAAAAACGTGCAGTCGCCAAACGAATCGCGCGCTTGTCGCGCCTACGGCCACCCGCGACAGGGTTTCCTCTAAGGAGGTGACGGGCATGCGAGCGCTTCTCCTGCGTGTGGCAGTCGCCGTGCTGTGCTTGTTGAGTCTCAACCCCGCGGTCGCCGTTGCCCAAACCGGCGCAGATGACCAAGGCCTGCTGGTGGTGCAGGTAGCACCGGGCAGCCCGGCCT
>NZ_JANZZD010000112.1:0-593 GCF_026419595.1 Tepidiforma sp.
GACAAAGCCACCGCTGCGCTTCTTCGCGTCATCATTAAGAACGCCGGCCAAAAGATGGTAATGGTACCACCAGATGCACTGGGACGAACCGCAGGCGAGTTCATCGCTCCCGTTGAAGTTCTCGACGTGCTCATTACAGGACGCGAAGCGTCTACCGCTGCTTTGTGGGATTTAAGCGAAGCCGGCTTGCGTTTCGTATTGGCTTGATCCATCTTTCGGGTCCACAATAGGTTGAACCTTTAACAAGTAACTCAAAATTATTCACCATCCTTAACTAATGAAAGGAGTTTGTTGTATGGCCAGTGTAAGTTATCGTCACGTTTACAAGCGGTATGGCGACGTAGTCGCCGTCAATGACTTGAACCTTGAAATCGCCGACAAGGAGTTCATGGTCTTCGTAGGCCCGTCCGGCTGCGGTAAGAGCACCAGCCTGCGCATGTTAGCCGGTCTGGAAGAAATCAGTGAAGGCGAAATTTACATCGGCGATCGCAAGGTCAACGATGTACCCCCGAAAGACCGCGACATCGCGATGGTCTTCCAATCCTACGCTCTGTATCCTCACATGACGGTGTACGATAACATGGCCTTCGGGC
>NZ_JANZZD010000113.1:0-588 GCF_026419595.1 Tepidiforma sp.
ATACACCCATATCACCATATAGAAAAAATGGGTGAAAACAAGGTGGACGCCACCCCCAGAGCGGGTTATCACCACTTATCACCATATTATCCTATATATCTTATTCTTTTTTTTTCTTTCCCTTCTCCCTTCTCCCTTCTCCCTTCTCCCTTCTCCCTTCTCCCTTCTCCCTTCTCCCTTCTCCCTTCTCTATATATTTTTTTTTTAAAAGAATATAGGAAAATAAGGTGAAATAGGTGACAAATAGCTCTTGCAGCCGTGTCCAAACAGGTTCACCCATTAAAATCGATATGGTGAAATGGTGATGGTCTAACCCTGCCATCGAAAGTACTCGTACGTTTTTAAACTTTTGTAGGGGTCGCTTGTAGATAAAGACACACCCTCGCACAACTGTGCCACCTCCGGTGCCTTTTCATTATGGATTTATTAAAAGTTATTTAAAATGATTTTAAATTTCATTTTTATTGAAAAAAATTTAAGATACACCATTGCGCGCACGGCGCTGTATGCGGTTTTCAGCATGGTGTCATAAATTGCCAAAAAATGTCGACGAATATAATTTAAAAATAGACGAATAATAGAAAAAAA
>NZ_JANZZD010000114.1:0-583 GCF_026419595.1 Tepidiforma sp.
TTCCAGCAGCTCGCTCCACTTATCCTCCTGCGTCCCCACTTCTCTCAAACGAGCGACGGTAGTACAGGAATTTCAACCTGTTGTCCATCGCCTACGCCTTTCGGCCTCGGCTTAGGTCCCGACTTACCCTGGGCGGACGAACCTTCCCCAGGAAACCTTAGGTTTTCGACGGTAAAGATTCTCACTTTACTTTCGCTACTTATTCCGGCATTCTCACTACTGCTTCGTCCACACGTCCTTACGATCGTATTTCTCCCTACTGCAGTAAGCTCCCCTACCACGGCTTGCATCCGTAGCTTCGGTACACAGTTTTAGCCCCGGTAATTTTCGGCGCGGGCTCACTCGACTAGTGAGCTATTACGCACTCTTTAAATGAGTGGCTGCTTCTAAGCCAACATCCTAGTTGTCTTAGCAAACCCACATCCTTTTCCACTTAACTGTGATTTTGGGACCTTAGCTGACGGTCTGGGCTGTTTCCCTTTTGACTACGAAACTTATCTCACGCAGTCTGACTCCCAAAGAACATCTATACGGCATTCAGAGTTTGATAGGGTTCGGTAACCCGGTAAGGCCCCTAGCCCAT
>NZ_JANZZD010000115.1:0-586 GCF_026419595.1 Tepidiforma sp.
GCAGTAGGGCCTGGGCTTGCAGCAAACGGGCTTCGGCGGCCCCAAGCTCCCCCATCGCCCCCAGGGCCCGGCCCCCCAGGTAGAGCGCCTTGGCCCGTAAGGGAGCAGCCAGAGGCCCGGACTGCCCCACCCCTTCGGCCTCCGCCAGCGCCTCCTTATAGCGCCCACAGAGCAGGTGGTGCTCGGCCCAGCCCAGCCGGGTTTCGGCCTGCAAGGCGGCCTCTCCCAGTTCCTGGGCCAGCCGCTCCATCGCGCCCAGCGCCTCGGCCCAGGGGGTGCGTTCGTCCAGGGTCTGCCAGAGCCGGGCCCGCTCGCGCTGGATTTCGTAGGCCACTTTGCCTTCGGCGCCGTCCGACAGGGCCAGCTGGTACTGCTCCAAAGCCTCCCGGTGGGCATAGACCCGCACTGCGGCCTCGGCAGCCCGGAGGCGCCAGGGGATGGCCTCCTGGGGCCTGCCGCCCTCTTCCCAGTGTTCGGCCACGCGGGCCGGGTTGCCGCCCTGGCGGGCCAGGCTCTGGGCCAGCTTGCGGTGCAGCAGCCGGCGTCGCTCCGGGCCCAGCCCTTCGCGCACCGAGCGCCGCACCAG
>NZ_JANZZD010000116.1:0-582 GCF_026419595.1 Tepidiforma sp.
ATGTACCGCCAGTTGCGGACGTTCCGCAGGGCGGCCTCGCGGAAGGCGTCTTCGATCCACGCCTGGGGGTACCGCTCGGCGGCTTCCAGCAGGCGTTCGGCGACGATGGGGGTGATGGTGCCGATGTGCTCTTCGTAGAGGCGGAAGATATCGGGCCGCGGGGCGGCAGCCGCCGGTGCCGACGCGACGACGGCGGTGCCCGCCCCGGCTAGCGCCCGGCGGTTCTGGGGGGTGTTCAGCCCGTAGCAGCGCTCGCGGCCCTGCGGCGTGTCGAGCTCGGCGGCGAGGAGGAGACCCAGCTCGAGGCATTCGCGCAGGCCGTCATCGAGGCGGTCGGCGGAGCCTGCGAGGCGGGCGAAGGCCGCGCGGACGGCTTCGTCGGAGGCGAGCTCGCGGACGGGGACGAACGCCGGTGCGCCGCGGCGTTCCTGGGAACAGCGGGCCACCCAGAGGAAGGCGAGAAGCGCGGCGGGGCTCCGCAGCCTGGGGAGCACCGCCGTGAAGAAGAGGTTCGGGATGGCCGTCGCCCGGGCCACGGCCGGGAAGCCGGGGAAGGGCTCGCTCACGCCGACTCCTCCTCTA
>NZ_JANZZD010000117.1:0-325 GCF_026419595.1 Tepidiforma sp.
TCGTCATCGACAAGCCGGCGGGCTGGGTGGTGCACCCCGCTGCCGGCCATTGGTCGGGGACCTTGCTCAACGGCCTGCTCGCGCACCACGCGGGCGCTGCGCGCCTGCCGCGGGCGGGCATCGTGCACCGGCTCGACAAGGACACGAGCGGCCTGATGGTCGTGGCCAAGACGACGAGGGCGTTCGACGCCCTGGTGGCGATGATCGCCGCGCGGGAGGTGCAGCGCATCTACGTGGCGTTGGCGGGCGGGCCGTGGCGGCACCCAGATCGCGTGGGGGTCGATCAGCCGATCGGGCGCGATCCGCGCCAGCGCCTGCGCATGGC
>NZ_JANZZD010000117.1:335-579 GCF_026419595.1 Tepidiforma sp.
GCCGTGCATCCGCCCGAAAGCGGCGCGGCCAAGCCGGCGCGCACGGACATTCGGCGGCTCGACGGCGGAACGCCGGGGCGCGCCGAGTGGGTGTTGGTGGGCTGCAAGCTGCACACCGGGCGCACCCACCAGATTCGCGTCCATCTGGCCTGGCTGGGGCATCCGCTGGTCGGGGACACGCTCTATGGCGGCCGGCCGGCCCTGGGCATGGTGCGCCAGGCCCTGCACGCCGTTCGGCTGGGGC
>NZ_JANZZD010000118.1:0-568 GCF_026419595.1 Tepidiforma sp.
GGTGGAGAGCACCCCGACACGCGGTCGGGGCACGACCTCGATGACCGTGCGCCCGAGGCTGGCCAGCACCCCGAGGTGCCCGGGCCCGAGCACCGTGCCGGCCGGGAAGACCGGCTGGCCGGCGTGCAGATCGTCACCGGCCGGGCGGACGTTCGCGCCGGGCTCGACGGCCATCGAGATCTCGACAGTGCCGTCGGCGAGCGTCGTCGTGGCTTCGACCATCACGACGCCGTCGGCGCCGGGGGGGATCGGCGCGCCGGTCATGATTCGCACCGCCGTGCCGGGCTCGACGCCGACGACGGGTGAGCGCCCAGCGGTGACCGCACCCGAGATGCGCAGCCGCACCGGGTGCTCGGCAGAGGCGCCGGCGGTGTCGGCGGCCCGGACGGCGAAACCGTCCATCGCCGTGTTGGCGAACGGCGGCAGGTCGTGGTCGGCGACGACGGGTGCCGCGAGAACACAACCCACGGCATCGGCCGGCGCAACACGGACCGGTTCGAGCGCCGCGCACCCAGCGAGGACGACGGCCCGGGCCTCGTCGAGGGGGAGCAGCGCCACGGTCGGGGTC
>NZ_JANZZD010000119.1:0-228 GCF_026419595.1 Tepidiforma sp.
CCCGCCGTCGACCGCATCATCGTCGTGCGGGCACCGGGCCAGGAGACCCCTGCCTTGGATTCCCCAGTCCCGCTCATCCGCGTACACGACGCTGTTCCCGGCTGCGGGCCGCTCGCCGGCCTGGCTGCGGGCTTCGCCGCTGCCGAATCGGACTTCGTCTTCGCCTGCTCCTGCGACGCCCCGCTCGTTGCACCCGCGCTCATCAGCCGCCTCGCCGGAATCGCCCGC
>NZ_JANZZD010000119.1:238-567 GCF_026419595.1 Tepidiforma sp.
GACGTCGTCCGCCCATTCGTCGGCGGCTTCCCCCAGCCGCTCGTCGCCGTTTACCGCCCGGCCACATGCCTCCCGGTGTTCGAGCGGGCACTGGCGCGTCGCGAGGGCGGGCTGCGCATCGTCGCCGCCTGCGAGGGCCTGCGCCTGGTCGAACCCCCGGGGGTGGAGCTGGAAGCCTTCGACCCCGGTCTCCGCAGCTTCCTGAACGCCAACACCCCGGACCGCCTGGCAGAGATCGAGCAGCTCACCGGGTGACGCCGGGCAGCCCCTGCCAGCCCGCTTACCCTCGGTTGACAGGCCTTCGGGGCACCCTATGATCGAGCCAGAGG
>NZ_JANZZD010000011.1:0-37638 GCF_026419595.1 Tepidiforma sp.
CGTCGGTGGTGACGAGGATGTTCATCGCGGCTCATTGTAGATGGCAGTCCGGCGTTGGGCGTTGGCGGGATGCCGCGCGCTCGCCACCTTTGGCAGGATGCCGCGGGCTCGCCGCCCGCGGCGGGGGATGGCTCGCCGCCTGCGGCGGCATCGCCGCGGGATGCCGGCGTAGGGCGGGAACCGGGAACCGGGAGGCGGGAGACAGTCAGCCATCCCGTGACGGCAGGGTCTGGCGCTTGCGCAGCGAGCGGGCGAGCTGAAACAGCATCCCGCTCACGGCATGGATATGCGCATCGATGCGTGCGACGTCCTCGGGCGAGACCCAGCGCTGGCGCCTGGCCATGTCGAGCCAGCAGTCGACCTCGAACAAGGAGCCGCGCGCCCGGTCAATGAATGAGGCGTAGTCGAGCGGCGTGCTGCGGCCGTTCCCTTCAGCGATGTTGGCCGAGACCGACATCGCAGCGCTGCAAAGCTGGCTTCGAAACCAGTGCTCCCGGGCGAGCGGACCGGATGCTGCCAGGTTCAGGACTTCTTCGGCCAGCAGCTGGGCCCGCTGCCACACCTCGAGCTGCCGGTACGGCAATTCCGCCACGGCCGGGACTCTACCATATCGGGGTCCCGGACAACCCGTTGGGCGCATGGCGTCCCGCGACGACGGAATGGGCGTCAGCGTCAGCCCTCGCGGTTCCCGGCCCCCGCTTCCCGGTTCCCGCTTCCCGGTTCCCGGTTCCCCGCGAAGCGGAGGTAGGCGAGGCGCCACGCGATGGTGAGGGCGGCGAGGGCGGTGACGAGCGCGAGGGCGAGGTAGCACTGGCCGAGGACGGCGCCGATGGCGAGGATGAGGCTGCGGACGTCGCGGCTGGCGAGGCCGAAGATGCTGTCGAGGTTGCCGCCGCGGACGGCGTGGGGCAGGTCGGCTTCGATGCGGGCGCGGCTGTAGCTGACGATCAGCGAGGCGCCGAGGGCGAGCATGCCGACGAATTCGGGCCGGGGCCAGTCTTCGAAGCGGACGGCATAGACGGTCATGCCGGCGATGATGGCGGCATCGGCGTAGCGGTCGGTGACGGCATCGAAGATGGCGCCGAAGCGGCTGGCGGCGTTCTTGAGGCGGGCGAGTTCGCCGTCGACGCCGTCGATGACGGAGACGGCCTGGATGGCGATGCCGCCCGCGATGTTCCAGCCGGCGGCGAGCATGGCGCCGGTCGCGATGGCGAGGAGGAGGGTGAAGGCGGTGACCTGGTTGGGGGTGACCGGGGTGGGGCGGAGGGCGCGGGCCGCGGGCCGACTGAGCCGCCGGTTGAGGTGGCGCGAGACGAGGCCGTCGTAGGTCATTGGCGGGCTGCGAGGAGGGCTTCGGCGGCTTCGAGGTCGGCGCCGGTATCGATGTCGTACCAGTGCGCGCCGCCGATGTCGACGGCGCGGAGGGCGCGCCCGGCGGCGAGGCGGGCGAAGATGGCGGAGAGTTCGCAGCTCTCGGGCGCGGCATCGACGGCGCGCCAGGCCGCAGGGTCGAGCAGAAAGGCGCCGGTATCGAGGGCGTCGTACGGGTCGATGCGCTTGCCGATGGCGGTGACGAACCCCTCCGGGTCGAGCGCGAGGCGGGTGGCTTCGTCGCGGTAATCTTCGGGCCAGCGGGCGGGGCTGTCGGCGGCGACGAGGGAGACGCCGGCGGGCTGGGCTGCCCGGGCTTCGATGAGGCGCCGGAGGATGGCGGCGGAGAGGAGGTGGTCGGCCATGAGGAGGAGGAAGGGATCGCTGCCGGCCCACTGGCGGGCAGCGGCGAGGGAGAGGGAAGCGCCTTCGCGGAAACGGGCGTTATATATGAAGGAAAGGGCGAGGCCGTGGGAGGCGGCGGCGAGCGCTTCGCCGAGCTGGGCAGCGCGGTAGCCGAGGATGACGGCGACATCGCGGATGCCGGCGGCAGCGAGGGCGTCGAGGGTGTAGGCGATGATGGGGCGCCCGGCGACTTCGACGAGGGGCTTGGGCCGCTCGCGGGTGAGATGGCCGAGCCGGCCGCCGTCGCCGGCGGCGAGGATGACCGCCCTCACCTGCTGCCCCGGGATGCGCTGCGCATACGGATATCGTAGCGGTTCGGCGGCGGCGTCGCGTGTGGGCGCGGGGGGAGTTACGATGAGGGCGCCGGGCGAAACGCGCCGGAGTCCAACGGGAGGGTGGACTGCCATGTGGAGAACGGTTGGCTGGCTGACGCTGATGTGCGGCGTCTTCATCGGCATGCTGATCTCGCTGTCCATCATCGGCCTGAAGGCCTGACGCGGCGGAAGGCCGCGGAGGAGCGGCCATCGCTGGAAGAAAGAAGGCGGCCAGCCGGAGGGAAGGGCTGGCCGCCTTTTCGTGCGCATCCCGCAGGGGGAGCTGCTCAGCGCACCCGTACTATGCGCGCGGGGATGTTAGGCGCGGGTTAACCGGCCGGTCTTTCATTCCGGGCGCGTTTGCTTCAGGCTAGACGCGTGACGCAGGCGGCACAGGCTCCGCTCCCCGGGCTGCAGGAGGCGGCACAGCTGCGCGGGCTCACCTCCGCGGAGGCGATGGCGCGCGCCGCCGCCGGGCTCACGAACCGGGACGGGGGCCGCATCCGGAGCGACGCGGACGTCATCCGGGCGAACGTCCTCACGTTCTTCAACGTCATCCTCGGGTCGCTCATCATCGCGCTGCTGGCGATCGGCGAGTTCAAGGACGGCATCTTCGTCGGCCTCGTCGTCATCGCGAACGTGCTCGTGGCGACGCTGCAGGAGCTGAAGGCGACGCGGACGCTGCGGGAGCTGCGCGCGCTTACGGCGCCGCACGTGACGGTGGTGCGCGACGGGCAGGAGCTGGACATCGCGGCCGAGGACGTCGTGCAGGGCGACCTGATCCACCTGAAGAAGGGCGATCAGGTGGTGGCCGACGGCCGGGTGGTGGCGCGCGAGGCGGAGGTGGACGAATCGCTGCTGACGGGCGAGTCGGACTCCGTAAAGCGGGGGCCGGGCGACGAACTGCGGAGCGGGAGCTTCTGCACGGCGGGTGACTGCTACTACCTCGCGGAGAAGGTGGGGCAGGAGGCGTACGCGATGCGGCTGACGGCCGACGCGCGCCAGCTGGTGAAGCGGCTGACGCCGCTCCAGATCCGGTTCAAGCGGATCCTCCGGGTGCTGCTGACGGCGACGGGCGTGCTCGCGGCGGCGCTGATGATCCAGTATCTGATGACGGGCCGGGAGCTGGCCGACGCGCTCAAGGCGACGACGGCGACGGTGACGACGGTGGTGCCGACGGGGCTGCTGCTCGGCATGACGGTGGCGTTCGCGGTCGGCGCGGTGCGGGTGTCGCGGGCGGGGGCAATCGTGCAGGACATCAACGCGGTCGAGGCGCTGAACTACACGGACGTCATCTGCCTCGACAAGACGGGCACGATCACGGCGAACCGGATGTCGCTGCGGGAGGTGCGCTGGCTGCCGGGGGCGGAAGCGTACGCGGGCTGGCTGGGGGCGTTCGCCGCGGCCAGCCGGGAGGAGAGCAAAACGGCGGAGGCGCTGGCCGACGCGCTCGGGAATACGACGAACCTCGCGCGGGCGACCGGCTCGGTGCCGTTCAATTCGGAGCGGCGGTGGAGCGCGGTGCGGCTGGAGAAGGACGGCGAGGTGCGGGTTTTCGTCCTCGGGGCGCCGGAGACGGTGCTGCCGCGGTGCGCGAACGGCGCCGAGCTGGAGCCGGCCTACCGGGAGGCGGCGGAGCAGGGGCTCCGCGGGGTGGTCTTCGCGGAGGCGGAGCAGCTGCCGGGGCCGGGGGCCGACCCGGGGCCGCTGCGCGCGCTGGCGCTGCTGACGCTCGGGGATGAGCTGCGGCCGGAGGTGCGGAACGCCTTCGCGATGATGGAGCAGCTCGGCATCGAGCCGAAGATCATCTCCGGCGACAATCCGGAGACGGTGCGGGCGCTGCTGGCGCAGCTGGGCATCCGGCTGAAGGGCGGGGTCGTTGCCGGGCCGGAGCTGGAGCCGCTGCAGGGCGAGGCGTTCCTCCGGGCGGTCGAAGAGCACAGCGTCTTCGGGCGGGTGACCCCGGCGCTCAAGGCGCGCATCGTGGAAGCGCTGAAGGAGAACGGGCACTTCGTGGCGATGGTGGGCGACGGCGCGAACGACGTGCAGGCGCTGCGCACGGCGGACGTGGCGGTGTCGATGGCGAGCGGCACCTCGATGACGCGGGCGGTCGCGGGCATCGTGCTGCTGAACGATTCGTTCCTCGCGCTCATCCGGGGGGCGAAGGAGGCGACGGCGGTGCTCGGGAACGCGGCGCGGTTGAGCAAGCTGTTCATCGCGAAGAGCCTGTACGCCTACCTGATCATTGTGGCCACGAACATGCTGGGGCTCGATTTCCCGTTCCTGCCGCGGCACGGGTCGCTGACGGCGCTGCTGACGCTCGGCATCCCGGCGGTGTTCATTTCGATCAGCGTGCCGCCGCCGGATGCGGGGCGGGACTTCACGCGGAACGTGCTCCGCTGGGCGCTGCCGGCCTCGGTGGCGCTGGCGGTGGCGGCGATTCTCGTCCACCTGCTGACGGAAGGGGTGCTGCGGCGGGACATCGCGGAGGCGCGGACGCTCGTCTCGCTGACGATGGGCATCACGGGGCTGTTCTTCATGGTGGAGGTGCTGGGGTTCCAGGGCGCGTCGTGGCGGAGCCTGACGCGGCCGGTGCTGACGAGCTTCCTCGGGCTGCTGCTGGTGGCCGGCTTCCTCGTCACCATCTACACGCCGCGGCTGCGGCAGTTCTTCGACTTCACCGAAGTCCACACCGGCGACTGGGTGATCGTGCTGACGGCGGTGGCGGGGGCGCTGCTCGGGCAGTACCTGCTCAGCCGCTACTGGCAGCAGTTCCTGGACTTCCTGACGGCCGCGCCGGGGAAGCAGGACCGGCTGCGCGGCCGGGCGATCTGAGCGGCGCGGAGGCACATCTGTCCGCCTCGACGCCGGCAGCCCGGCCGACCAGGCAGGGCTCGGCTATTCGGACCTCGTTTACTACGTCGACAGCGTGTGGGTCGAAACCGTCGGGGAATTCTGCGACGAGCTGCGGTCGCGGAAGGCGGGCGACACGATTTGGATCGACATCACGCGGACGTACCGGGACGGTTCGTACGAGGACCTGTACGCGAACGTGACGCTGAAGGAGCGGCGCGCAGGCTGCGCCCGGCGGGGGTAGACTCCGGCGCGAACTCCAGCGCGGGGGTGCTGCGATGCCGGGCACGGTGCTCTACGAACGGGACGGCCGGGTGGCGACCATCACGTACAACCGGCCGGAGGCGCTGAACGCGATCAACGCGGAGCTGCGCGAGGACCTCGACGCGGCGTGGGCGCGGTTCCGGGACGACGAGGAGGCGTGGGTCGCCATCGTGACCGGCGCGGGCCGGGCGTTCAGCGCGGGGGCCGACCTGCGCGGGAGCGCGCCGCCGCGCGGGGCGACTCACTGGGAGACGCCGAGCCTGACCTCGCTGGAGAACGGGCTGGAGGTGTGGAAGCCGGTCATCGCGGCGGTGAACGGGTACTGCCTCGGCTTCGCCTGCACGCTGGTGGCGGCGTGCGACTTCGTCATCGCGAGCGAGCGGGCGGAGTTCGGCTTCCCGGAGGTGCGGCTCGGGGTGCCGACCATCCAGGGTGCGGTGCGGATGCCGCAGCGGGTGGGCTGGCAGCACGCGATGGAGCTCCTGCTCATCGGCGAACGGGTCGATGCGCAGCGGGCGAAGGAGATGGGGCTCGTGTGGAAGGTGGTGCCGCACGAGCGGCTGATGGACGAGGCGCGCGCGCTGGCCGACCGGCTGCTGAAGTCGGCGCCGCTGGCGGTCCGGGCGACGAAGGAGGTAGCCTGGCGCGGCCAGCAGATGCCGTGGGTCGAGGCGATCCGGTTCGGCGAGACGATGCGGCGCGTGGCGCAGGCGACGGAGGACGCGCGGGAGGGGATGGCGGCGGCGCGGGAGCGGCGGGAGCCGCAGTGGCGGGGCCGCTGACCGCTCAGCGGACGGCGGCGAGGAGGATGTCGCGGGCGATGGGCCCGGCTTCGATGGAGCCGGACTTGCCGTCATCGAGGACGACGGCAGCGATGGCGCGCGGCTGGCTGGCCGGCGTCATCGCGACGAAGAGGGCGTGGGACTGCTGGTTGGCGTCCTCGGCGGTGCCGGATTTGCCGGCGAAGTTCGTGTAGCCGGCGAGCGCGAAGGCGGCGGAAGCCGTGCCGGAGGGGCCGGTGACGAGTTCGAGGCCGCGCTGGAGGTGAGCGCGCTGCTCGGGGGTGAGGGGCAGCGTGCCGCGGACCGCCGCCTCGGCGCCGGCGAGGAGCCGCGGCGTCCGGAGCTGGCCGGTGACGAAGGTGCTGTAGGCGTTGGCGAGCTGGAGGGGGGTGACCTGGAGGTCGCCCTGGCCGATGCTGAGGTTCACTTCGTCGCCGGGGTACCAGGGCTGGCCGGTGGCGCGGCGCTTCCACGCGGCATCGGGCACGAGGCCCGCTTCTTCGACGACGCCGACCGTGCCGGTGGGGGCGCCGAGGCCGAACTGGCGGGCCATCTCCGCGAGCGCGTCATCGAACCCGTCGTAGAGGCGGAGGCCGATTTCGTAGAAAACGGGGTTGCAGGAGCGCATGAGCGCCTCGGCGATGGTGAGCATGCCCTGCGCGCCCTCCCAGTTGCGGCGGGGCGGGTCGACGCCGTACCAGACGGCGCCGCATTCGAGCCGGTCGGTCGGCTCGAGGCCGAGGTAGACCATGCCGGCCGCGCCGGTGATGAGCTTGAAGGTGGACCCCGGGGCGTAGAGGCCGGACGTCGCGCGGTTGGCGAGCGGCGCGCCGGGGGCGGCGGTGATGGCGGCGAGGGCGGCGGCATCGCCCCGTTCGAAGGCGTCCGGGTCGAACGAGGGCGAGCTCACGAGCGCGAGGAGGTCGTTGCTGGCCGGGTCGATGACGACGGCGGCGCCGGCGCGGCCGCCGAGCCGCTCGTAGGCGCGCTGGAGGGTCGGCGCATCGAGGGTGGTGCGGATGTCTTCGCCCTGGCGGAAGGGGCGGGAGATGAGCACCTCGGCGACGCCGCCGTCAGGGCCGATGAGGCGGAGCTCGGCGCCGATGGCGCCGGCGAGGCGGTCATCGAGGAGGGCTTCGAGGCCGACGGCGCCGGTGCGGTCGCCGGGGCGGTAGCCCTGGCCTTTGCGGGCGGCGAGCTCCTCGGCGGTGTATTCGCGGGTGTAGCCGACGACGTGGGCGGCGGCCGGGCCGAGCGGGTGGACACGCTGCGATTCGACGTAGATGACGATGCCCTGGAAGGGGCGGAGGAGCTGGTTGGCGAGCTCCACCCTGTCCTCGGGGATGGGGCCGACGCGGACGCGGTGGTTGAGGGGAGCGGGAGAGGCGAAGGCGGCATCGACCTGCTCGCGGGTGAAGCCGAACTGGAGGAGGGCGGCTTCGAGGGCCGGGCGGTCGGTGATGACGCTGCGGTTGAGGCCGACGTGGCGGATGTCGCGCGTGACGGCGAGTTCGATGCCGTTGCGGTCGTAGATGGTGCCGCGGACCGGGCGCTGGATGATGGAGCTGAAGGTGTAGCCGCCGGCCATGCGGGGGTGGATGACGGACGGGTCCCAGGCGGCAAGGTAACGGGCCGGTGCAGGGACGAGCTCGAGGGCGGTGGAGTATTCGAGGGTGCCGAAATAGGCTGTATCGAGGCGCACGTCGAGGCGGGCGCTGGCGCCGTCGACGCTGGCGACGCGGACGGCGGTGCCGGTGACGGTGAGCTGCTCTTCGAAGGTGCGGTAGGCATCGGCGAAGGCTTCGAAGGCGTAGGCGCGCTGGGAAGCCGGGGAGAGGAGCAGGTAGAGGGCCTGGTAATCGCCGGCGCTCCAGGCGGCGGCGAACTCGGCGGCAGCGGCGGCGGGCGAGCCGGGCTCGGGTTCGGCGGCAGGTTCGCCGGGGCCGCCGCGGGATGCGAGGAGGCGCGCGCCGGCGACGGCGCCGCCAGCGAGGAGGCCGATGATGATGGCTGCGATGAAGGCTGCGCGCACGGGCATGCGCCGCTCCTCGTGGTTCCCCGCCGCATGGATTGTAGCAGCGGCGGCCGTCGCGGCTGCCCTCATCTTGACCGGCTGCGGCGGCAACGGCGGGAACGGCGGCGATGGCGGCAGCGGGCCGGCAGGCCCCGGCCCGGCGGTCGAGCGGCAGGAACCGGCGGGCGAGCCGCGCTCGCTGCTGCTCGGCTTCAGCTCGCTGCCGCCGGAGCTGACGAGCGAGGCGTACATCCAGGCGTTCGCCACGGCGGCGCAGTACGCGGACCTCATCCTCATCCAGCGGACGCCGCCGTGGGCCGATTTCCTGCCGGGCGGCAACATCTCGCAGGAGACGGCCGAGACGACGCGGCTGGAGACGGCGCTCCTGAAGCAGTACAGCGACTTGAAGCTGTATTTCGCCATCGACCCGACGGACGGGGCGGTCCAGCGGAGCCGGCTGGCGAACCTGCCGCCTTCGGTGGACGTGCAGGCGGGCTTCACGGACCCGGGCGTGCGGGCGGCGTTCGTGGCCTACGCAGCGTACGTGGCGAAGAACTACCGGCCGGCGTACATGGCGCTCGGGGTCGAGGTGAACATGATCTACGAGCGGGCGCCGGAACAGTTCGAGGCGTTCGTCTCCCTCTACCAGGAGGCGTATGCCGTGGTGAAGGGGAACAGCCCGGAGACGAAGGTGTTCCCGACCTGGCAGCTGGAGGACCTGGAAGGGACGTTCGGACAGGTGCACCCGCCGCGCTGGGAGCTGCTGGAGCGGTTCCGGGGGAAGATGGACGTGCTGGCGATCAGCACCTACCCGTTCCTCGGCGAAGTGCGGAGCGTGGCGGACATCCGGGAGGATTACTACCGGCAGCTGCGGGCGCGGTGGGACGGCGAGATCCTCATCGCGGAGACGGGCTACCCCTCGGCGCCGGTGGAGGGGCGCGAAGCGGTGGGGACGGAGGCGGAGCAGCGGGCCTACCTGCAGCGGCTGCTGACGGAGGCGGAGCAGCTCGGCTTCACGGGGGTGGTGTGGTTCGCGGCGCTCGACCCGGCATTCGCGACGACGGGGCCGGCGGTGGCGTTCCGGGATATCGGGCTGCGGCGGGCGGACGGCTCGAACAAGCAGGCGTGGCCGCTCTGGGAGGAGTGGGCGCGGCGGCCGCTGGCGGCGGGGAAGTAGGCGCGGCGCGCGGCGGGCGCCTCAGGGGATGGCGGTAGGGGCGGCGGGCCGCTCTTCGTCGATGGCGGGATTGTTCTCGCCGAGCGATTCGGCGAGCTGGAGGCGTTCGAGGATTTCGCGGCGGGTGACGAGGCCGACCATGCGGCCGTCTTCGAGGACGGGCACCTGGTTGAGGGCCTTTTCGCCGAGGAGCGTGAGGATTTCGACGGCCGGCGTGGAGGCGTCGACGGTGATGACGCGCTCGCGCGGGGTCATGACGGCCTGGGCGGGCGTGTGCGGCCATTCCGCGCGCGGCACGCGGCGGACGTCGCTGACGGTGAGAATGCCGAGCACGGCGCCGCCATTCGCGACCATCACGGCACGCTCGCCGTGGCCGACCATGTACTCGTCGACGACGGCGGAGAGGGGCAGGCCCGGCACGACGGTGGGGAAGTCGGCGCGCATGACGTCGCGCGCGGTGAGGCGGCGGAGGACGCCTTCGAGCTGGAGGTTGGAAGCTTCGCCGCGGGCGGCGCCGAGGAGGAACCAGCCGATGAACATGAGCCAGAGGCCATCGAGGAGGAAGCCGCCGAGGAGGATGAAGAAGCCGATGCCGAGGAGCGTGTAGCCGAACAGTTCGCCGACGCCGGCGGCGGTGCGGGTGGCCTTGCGGAAGCTGCCGGAGCGCTTCCAGGCGATGGAGCGGAGGACGCGGCCGCCATCGAGCGGGAAGCCGGGCAGCATGTTGAAGACGCCGAGGAGGGCGTTGACAGCGGCGAGGTAGAAGAGGATGGCTTCGAGCTGCTGGTTGAGCGAGCCGAGGAGGAGGCCGGCGGCGCCGGTCAGGGCGGCGATGACGAAGCTGGTGGCCGGGCCGGCGGCTGCGATCTGGAACTCTTCGCCGGCGGAGGAGGGCTGACGCGCCAGGTGGGAGACGCCGCCGAAGATGAACAGCGTGATGCGCGGCACCGGGAGGCCGCGCCGCTTCGCCACGAGCGCGTGGGCGAGTTCGTGCAGGAGGACGGTGAAGAAGAGGAGGAAGGCGGAGGCGGTGCCGACGGCCCAGTAGGTGCCGGTGCTCCAGTTCTCGTAGCGGGCGGGGAAGAGGCCCTCCGAGAGGGAATAGGAGAGGAAGGCGATGATGAGGAGCCAGGACGGGTGGATTTCGATATCGATGCCGAAGAGGCGGGCGACGCGGAAGGAGCCTCCGAACATGGCGTAAGCATAGCGGAACGCGGGGAACGGGAGGGTCAGGCGTCGAGGAGGGCTTCGTAGGCGCGGCGGAGCTCGTCGACCGGGAGGTCGACCGGGCCGAAGCGGAAGCGGGGCTCGCGGGTGGTGCGGCCGAGGAAGGTGACGGGGACGCCGAGCTCTTCGCCGAGGTCGCGCAGGCGGGCGAGCCCGCCGCCCTGCCGGAAGACGTCGGCGGCGATGGTGACGACGATGCGGGACTGGGCTTCGCCGAAGAGCGCGGCATCGAGGCGGCCGGGGAGGTCGCGCGCGCCGTCGAGACCGAAGCCGCCGAGGATGCAGCCCTCGGCGAGGGCGACGGCGAGGCCGCCTTCGGAGCAGTCGTGCGCGCTGAGGAGGAGGCCCTCAGCGTGGGCGCGCAGGACGAGCTGGTGGAGGCGCTGTTCGAGCGCGAGGTCGATGGCGGGCATGCCCGCGACGCGGCCGTGCTCGGCTTCGAGGTATTCGGAGCCGCCGAGGGTGGCGGCGGGCTGCTCGAGGGCGGCGCCGAGGAGGACGACCTGGCAATCGGGCCCTTCGAAGCCGGCGCGGAGGTGGTGGCTGACGTCATCGAGGAGGCCGAGCATGCCGATGATCGGCGTCGGGTAGACGGGGCGGCCGCCGGCTTCGTTGTAGAGGCTGACGTTGCCGCTGACGACCGGGGTGCCGAGCTGGAGGCAGGCCTCGGCGACGCCGCGGATGGCGTGCTCGAGGGTGTAGTAGACGTCCGGGCGTTCGGGGTTGCCGAAATTGAGGCAGTCGGTAACGGCGACGGGGACGGCGCCGGCGCAGACGACGTTGCGGGCGGCCTCGGCGACGGCGATGGCGCCGCCGGCGTAGGGGTCGAGGTAGACGAGGCGGGCGTTGCAGTCGGTGGCGACGGCGATGCCGCGGGTGGTGCCGGGGACGCGGAGGACGGCGGCGTCGCCGCCGGGCGGCACGACGGTGTTGGCGAGCACCTGGTGGTCGTACTGGCGGAAGACGCCGCGCTTCGAGGCGATGTTGGGGCGGGCGAGCATCCGGAGGAGGGCGGCGCCGGCGTCCGCGGGGGCGAGGTCGGGCAGGGTGCCCGGGTCGAAGGCGTTCAGTTCGGCCAGCTCGGCGGGGCGCACGCCCTGGCGGCGGTACTGGGGCGGGTCGGTGGCGATATCGACGGGGACGCGGGCGACTTCGATGCCGTGCTCGCGGACGACGACTTCGCGGCCGGCGGTGACGACGCCGATCGGCGCGCAGTGGAGCTCCCAGCGCTCGAAGAGGGCGGTGACCTCGGCGACGTGCTCTTTCTTCGCGATGACGAGCATCCGCTCCTGGCTCTCGGAGAGCATGACTTCGTAGGGCGTCATGCCCTGTTCGCGGCGGGGGACGTTTTCGAGGTCGAGGATGGCGCCGGAGCCGCCCTTCGCGCAGCATTCGACGACGGAGGAGGTGAGGCCGGCGGCGCCGAGGTCCTGGAGGCCGACGACCCAGTCGCGGTGCTGCGAGGCGAGCTCGTAGCAGGCCTCCATGAGGAGCTTTTCGAGGAAGGGGTTGCCGACCTGGACGGCGGGGCGCATCTCTTCGAAGCGGGCTTCGGGGTCGGTGCGGGAGGCGAGGCCGCTGGCGCCGTGGATGCCGTCGCGGCCGGTATCGGCACCGACGAGGAGGAGGACGTTGCCCTCGCCCTGGGCGCGGGCGCTGAGGAGCTTATCGGTCTCGGCGATGCCGACGCACATGGCGTTGACGAGCGGGGTGCCGGCGTAGGCAGGCGCGAAGAAGACTTCGCCGCCGACGGTGGGGATGCCGAGGCAGTTGCCGTAGCCGCCGATGCCGGCGACGACGCCGTGGAAGAGGTAGCGGTCCTGCGGGTTTTCGAGCGGGCCGAAGCGGAGCGAATCGAGGATGGCGACGGGGTAGGCGCCCATGGCGAAGATGTCGCGCACGATGCCGCCGACGCCGGTGGCAGCGCCCTGGTAGGGCTCGATGGCGGACGGGTGGTTGTGCGACTCGATCTTCATGACGACGCAGCGGCCGTCGCCGATATCGATGGCGCCGGCGTTTTCGGCGCCGACTTTGGTGAGGATGCGCTCGCCGCTGGAGGGGAGGAGGCGGAGGAGGGGCTTGCTGTTCTTGTAGCCGCAGTGCTCGCTCCAGAGCGAGCCGAACATGCCGAGTTCGACCTCGTTCGGCTCGCGGCCGAGGCGCTGGACGAGGAGGTCGTACTCCTCGCGGCTGAGGGCGACGGCATCGAGGGCGGCCTGGTCGACGGGCATGGGGGTATGGTACGCGGGCGCGTGCGTACGGGATAAGGCGCGGGGCCGCCGGCCGCCGTCAGCTCATGCTGAAGGGCGGGTACTCGTCGGTGAGGAGGAGCATGTAGGCGCCAACGCGGGTGTTCCAGCGGAGGTAGCCGGAGACGAAGTCGTGGATGAAGGCGGGCAGCCGGCCGATGAAGATGCCGACGACCCAGCCGATGAAGAGGAGGAAGTTCGCCACGATCTGGAGGATGTAGAGGATGATGGCGTGAGGGATGACCATGAAGAGGCGGAAGAAGACGGTCAGGCGGCTGCGGCCGTCGAGTTTCGCCTCGCCCCAGAAGCGGACGGGGTAGCCGGCATCCGGGCCCATAGCGAAGGGCGGGTATTTGCCCGTGAGCAGGTAGATGTAGGCCTGCATGCGCACGGCCCAGTGGTAGACGTTGAGGATGAAGCTCGCGAACCCGCCGGGCAGCTTGCCCGTGATGACGATGATGAACCAGGCGAGGACGACGAGGATTTCGGCGACGAGTCCGAGGATGCCGACGACGATGATGTGGGGGATGGCGAGGAGGTAGCGGAAGAAGATGGCGAGGCGGGACTGGGATGCTGGCGGGTCGATCTCGAGCCCGAACGGGTAGGAGGGAGCTGCAGCGACCATCCTGGGGCGACTCCATGCGGCCGGCCCTGTGGGCCCGCGCCAGCGGACGCGACACGATGGCGCCGCGCCCGCGCCGCGGATTCTGCGCGCGCACATGTTCACGTGTAAAGATTTGGTTGACGATGCGATGATTCGCGCTGCGCTAGCTGACGGCGGCGAGGGCGGAGCGGATGACGGATTCCCAGATGCGGTTGCCGTCGTCGCCGCCGACGAGCGGTTCGCCGGCGCGCTCGGGGTGGGGCATCATGCCGAGGACGTTGCCGCGTTCGTTGATGATGCCGGCGATGTTGCGGGCGGAGCCGTTGGGGTTCGCCTCGGGGGTGACGTTGCCGGCGGCGTCGCAGTAGCGGAAGACGACGCGGCCTGCGGCTTCGAGCCGGTCGAGCGTCTCCGGGTCGGCGTAGTAGTTGCCTTCGCCGTGGCTGATGGGGATGCGGAGGACGGCGCCCTGGGGGATGGCATCGACCCAGGGGCTGGGGCCGCCTTCGCGGCGGAGGTAGACCCATTCGCAGCGGAACTGGAGGCTGGCGTTGCGGACGAGGGCGCCGGGCAGGAGGTGGCTTTCGCAGAGGACCTGGAAGCCGTTGCAGATGCCGATGACGGGCTTGCCGGCCTCGGCGAAGGCGGTGACGGCCTCCATGATGGGGGAGAAGCGGGCGATGGCGCCGCAGCGGAGGTAGTCGCCGTAGGAGAAGCCGCCGGGGAGGACGACCGCATCGAAGCGGGCGAGGTCGGTCTCGCGGTGCCAGAGGATTTCGGCCTCCTGGCCGAGGATGTCGTGGAGGACGTGGTAGGTGTCGCGGTCGCTCCAGGTGCCGGGGAAGCGGACGATGGCGAAGCGCATACGGTGATTGTGGGGCCGGGCAGCCGGGTGTGTCGAACGGGCGCGCCGGTTCAGGGGCTGCGGACGGGGGTTTCGCCGCGGGCCACGGACGCGAGCTCCTCCGGGGTGGGCTGCGGGTAGCGGACCCGCGGGTGGTAGACGGCGCGGAAGGTGGCTTTGAAGGTGCGGGCGATCGCCTGGAGGTCGCGCATGGTGATGTCGCATTCGTCGAACTGGCCCTCGGCGAGGCGCTCGGCGATGACGGCGTCGACAGACTGGTCGATGGCGGCCGGGTCGTGGTCGCCGGCGCGGATGACGGCCTCGCAGGAGTCGGCGAGCATGACGATGGCGGCTTCGCGGCTCTGGGGGCGCGGGCCTTCGTAGCGGAAATCGGCCGGGTCGGGCTGGCGGCCTTCGCGGACGGCGGTGCGGTAGAAGTAGGAGACGAGGCGGGTGCCGTGGTGCTGGGGGATGAAGTCGCGGATGACGTCCGGCAGGCGGTGCTTGCGGGCGAGTTCGAGGCCGTTGGTGACGTGGGCGCGGATGATGCGCGCGCTTTCTTCGGGCGGCAGGCCGTCGTGGGGGCTGGCGGCGCCTTCTTCGAGCATGTTTTCGATGTAGTAGCGGGGCATGGCGAGCTTGCCGATGTCGTGGTAGTAGGCGCCGACGCGGGCGAGGAGGGGGTCGGCGCCGATGGCGATGGCGGCGCGCTCGGCGAGGGAGCCGACGAGCATGCTGTGGTGGTAGGTGCCCGGGGCTTCCTCCTGCAGGCGGCGGAGGAGCGGGTGCTCGGGCTGGGCGAGTTCGAGGAGCTGGATGCGGGAGGTGATGCCGAGCGCGAACGCGAGGAGGGCGAAGATGCCGAGGCCGAGGACAGCGCTGGCCGCGCCGTGGATGCCGGCCGCGAGGCCGATCCACGCGAGGTCGACGTTGGCGCGGGGCATTTCGAACAGCCAGAACGAGGCCATCGCGGCGCCGGTGGCGAGGGCGGCGGCGATGCCGGCGAGGGCGTAGCGGTTGATGCGCTCGGCGCGGTTGATGGCGGCGGCGCCGGCGAGGCCGCCCGCCGTGGCGACCATGGCGTATTCGAGCGACTGGAGGGGGCCGATGTAGGTGGAGCCGGCGACCTGCGGGAAGCTGCCGCCGATGAAGGCGGCGAAGATGCCGACGGCCGCCGCGACGACGGCCGCGTAGGAGAGCCGGGCGAACGAACCGACGACGATGGCCGCCGTGGAGACGGGGATGGCGTGGAGGAGGAAGGTCCGCTCGGCATCGGGGGTCAGGACGGGGAAGGCGACGCGAACGCCGAGGAGGACGGCGAGGATGGTGAGGGCGGCGGCGATGAGCCGGCGGTTTGCCGGGCTTTCGAACGGCTGGAGGAGGTAGGCGTAGAGGCCGAGGAGGAGGCCGAAGCCGGCGGCGATGAGGCCGGCGCCGCCGAGCGTGTAGGGGTCGAGGCCGTCCCGGAGGGTGCCGGTGGCGCGGAGGGCTTCGATCTCCTGCGCGGTGATGCGCTGGCCTTCGGTGACGATCACCTGCCCGGCGGTGATGGTGCGGACGACCGGGCTGACGGCGTCGCGGGCCTGCTGGCGGGCGCGCTCGGTGGCGTCGGCATCGACGCGGAAGTTCGAAACGGCGAAGGCGCGCAGGAGGGTGGAGAGGGCCGCGCGCTCGCCTTCGGAGGCGGAGCCGCGCTGGGCGATGAGCTGTTCGACGGCGGCGGCGATGTCGCGCTGCTGCTCCTCCGGGGTGGCGCCGCGGCCGATGGGGCTGCTCATCAGGGCGCGGAGGAGGTCGGCGGCTCGCGATTCGAAGAGCGCGAGGCCGGTCGTGTCGAGCGAGATGAGGTAGAGGCGGGTGGTGCTGCCGATGGGGCCCGGGGCTTCGAGCGCGGCGAGCTGGTCGGCCTTCTGCTGCGTGGTGAGGTCGGTGCGGGCGACGATGCTGCGGACGCTGGCGAGGTAGCGCTGGAGGGCGGCGACGCGGGCATCGGTGAGGGCAGGGTCGGGCGGGAGGGGGACGTCCTGCACGGCCGCGGCGGCCTGCTCGCGGGCGGCTTCGGTGAGCGCTTCGGAGACGAACTGGGCATCGTGGGCGGCTTCGAAGGTGCGCGGGGCGTAATCGCCCTCGGCGAGGTCGGAGCGGAGCCCGGCGATGGGTGCGACGAGGAGGGCGGCCCCGGCGGCGAGGATGAGGCCGAAGGCGGCGGCGGTAACCCGCGTGACGGCGGGGGATGGCGGGCGGAGCATGACGGTGATGTCAGGATACCAGAGCGGGACGGGCGGACCGGCGGGGGCTCAGAAGCCGTAGCGGGGCGAGAGCCCTTCGCCGAGAAGGTCGGCGAGGCCGGCGAGCCGTTCGATGACGAGGTAGCCGGCGGCTTCTCGCTGGCGGCCACGCCGGTCGAGCAGGACGGCGCGGAGGCCGGCGGCCCGCGCGCCGGCGATGTCGGTCGCCGGGGTATCGCCGACGAAGACGGCCTCGTGGGGTTCGAGGCCGAGGTCGGCGAGGGCGCGCCGGAAGGGCGAGGGGCTGGGCTTGGCGAGCCCGACATCGGCGGAGGAGACGAAGGTTTCGAGGTAGCCGGCGAGGCCGAGGCTGTTGATGAGCGGGTGCCAGTAGGCAGCGGGAAAGATGGAGTTGCTGACGACGCCGAGGCGGTAGCCGCGGTACTTCAGGGAGGCGAGGATGGCGCGGGCGTCGTCGTAGACTTCCTGGCCGCGGCAGGCGGCATCGAAGAAGAGGCGGGCGGCAGCTTCGACGTCGCCGGCGGCGGCGGGCCAGCCGAGCCAGGTGAAGGCCTGGCCGAGGATGCCGCAGATCTCCGGGGCGCGGTCGCCGGGGTAGGGGCCGCGGTTCGGCAGGACGGCTTCGAAGGCGCGTTCGACGTCGGCGGGGCGGGCTTCGACGCCGAGTTCGCGGGCGGCGTAGGCGGCGACAGCGGCGCAGGCTTCGGGAACCCGGTCGGCGCCGGGCCGGGCGATCGTGCCATCCCAATCGAAGAGGACGCCGCGGATCGCCATCGCGGGCCGCCTCAGCCGCCGAGCAGGCTTCGGACGATGTCGTTGATGGTGCGGCCGTCGGCGCGTCCGGCGAACTCTTTCGTGAGCACGGGCATGACTTTGCCGAGGTCGCGCGCGGTGGTGGCGCCGGTCTCGGCGATGACGCGGCGGGCGGCGGCTTCGATGTCGTCGCGGCTGGCCTGCTGCGGGAGGTAGGTCTCGAGGACGGCGACTTCGGCGGATTCCTTGTCGACGAGGTCCTGCCGGCCGGCCTTCCGGAACTGCTCGATGCTTTCCTTGCGCTGCTTGATCTGCTTCTGGATGAGGGCGAGGACGGCGGCGTCATCGAGGACGAGCGGCGGGAGTTCGGCCATGCGGGCGAGCTCTTCGTCGTTGGCGCCGGCGGGCGGGGTGCGGATCTCGGCGTTCTTGATGGCGGAGAGGAGCATGCGCAGGGTGGACTTGCGGGTCTCGTCGCGGCTGCGCATGGCGTCGGCGAGGTCGGCCTGGATGCGGTCGCGGAGGGTGGACATAGGCGGGCTCCAGAACGGGATGGCCCGGCGAAGGTGCCGGGCCATCGGTGTCGGTCGTGGTGCTGCGAGGCGGCTCAGCGCCGGGCGGCGGCTCGGGCTTCGCTGCGAAGCTGCTTCTTGCGGAGTTTGCGAAGGCGCGCTGCTTCCTTCTTCTTGCGCTTGACGCTGGGCTTTTCGTAGTGCTCGCGGCGCCGCGCTTCGGAGAGGATGCCGTCCTGCTGGACGCGCTTATTGAAGCGCTTGAGGGCTACCTCGAACGGCTCGCCTTCGGCAACGATGACTTCGGACAAGAGCTGCTCTCACCTCGCCTTCTGGGTGGGATGGTGGATGCGCGCGAGGCGCGTCCTTTACTGTAACACGGCCGGGCGGCCTCAGGCGAACAGATGGCGGAAACCGGCCGGGATGCGGCTGTCGAGGCGCTCGAGGTGGTATTCGACCCAGATGCCGGGGCGTTCGGTGCGGATGCCGGGGGCATCGAGGTTGAAGCGGTCCTGCTGGCGGCGGATGTCGCGGGCGAGCTGTTCGTACCGCTGGCGGGCGTGGAGGATGGCGAGGCGGTGGCCCTCCCAGTCGCCGGTGGCGGCGGCCTGCTCGCAGAGGCGGCGGTGGGCCTCATCGATGCCGGCGAGCCGTTCGAGCCCGGCTTCGATGTCGCGCGCGAGGTTGAGCCATTCCGGGAGGACGCCGGCGTTCTTGAGGATATGGTGGCCGAGCCAGTTCGGGTCGTTTTCGTTGCCGTCGAAGCGGAGCGGTTTGCCGGCGCCGGGGAGGTTATCGAAGAGGCCGGCGGCCATGGCTTCCTGGATCTGGGATTCGATGGCTTTTTCGAGCGACATGGGCGGCCGGGCTCGGACGGGAATGGCCCGCCGGGCGGCGGGCCATTCCATGGTAGCGGACTGCGGACGGCCGCGGCGTCAGTCGGCCGAGGGGAGGACCTTCGGCTGGAGGAGCTCCATCGGGCGGCCGTCGACGTTGAGAGCGCACGGGCCGGGCTTCACGACGAGCACTTCGATGCCGGTCTGCTCATCGCGGTAGCGCTTGCCGAGCTGGACGGTCTCCATGCCGGTGGTATCGACGGTGACGCTCGGGTCTTCCTGGCCGCGGATCTGCATGGGGACATCGCCGCAGCGGAGTTCGCCGTTGCCCCCTTTGGTGACGATGAATTCGGCGACGCCGCCGGGCACGACGTAGCGCTTGCCAGTCTGGGCTGCTGCCATCCCTTCTTCCCCTGTCCTGTGGAAATTGGCGCCCGGGTGCCGGGCGCGGTATTTGGCCGGATCCTACGGAGGCGGCGGGCCGGGGTCAAACGGAAGGGGGGCCGGACGGCCCCCCTTCGTGCGGTGCGCGCGGGCGGAGGTTATTCCTCGACCCAGATGTAGGCGAGCATCGGCGGATGGTAATCGCAGGTCACCTTGAATTCGCCGGGCGTGTTCATGGTGATCTGGCGGGTATCGCCCTGGCGGAGGTCAGGCCCCTGCACCTGGCCGTTGAAGACGATGTTGTGGAGGCCGACGACGGACGTGAAGGTGATGGTGGTGCCGGGCTTTACCTTCACGCCGCCCTGGTTCGGGGGCTGCTGCTGGCCGTCGGCGATAACGGTCCAGTCGCTGGCGTGGGCGTCAATCTTCACGTCGGTGCTGAAGTTGTCCGGCTTCGTGATGCTGACCGGGGTGCCGAGGCCAGGCAGGGTTTCGAAGACGGCATTCGGGATGGCGTACTGGACGCAGGCCGTGCCGGGGTTGATCGCGTCGGGCGGCGCGGTGCCCCAGGCCGAATCCGGCAGCTTCAGCGCGGTGCCGATGGCGAGGATGCTGTTCGCCTGGATGCCGTTGGCTTCGGCGAGGGTCGCGGCCGTCACGTTGGAGAAGCCGGCGGCGACTTCCTCGAGGCTCTGGCCCTTCACCGTGTAGCGGTCGATCTTCGGCAGCCGGATGACGACGTCCTGGCTGAGCGGCGTGGCCGGGTCCGCATTGTTGGCGCGCGCCAGGTCGGCCACGGTGGTCTTGTGGTCGTTGGCGACCGACTGCCAGGTATCGGCGAGCCCGACGATGTAGCGGGTGCCGGAGGGCAGCCGGATCTCCTGGCCGGGGTTCACGACCGGCGAGGCCGGGTCGAGGTTGTTGAGGGTGGCGAGGGCGGCGACGTCCGTGATGCCGTGCATCTCGGCGATTTCGGCGAGCGTCTGGCCTTCCTTCGCGACGTAGACGAGGTTGGGGAGGTTCAGCCGGCGCCGGTGCTCGAGCTCGGCGGTGTCGGCGACGCCGTTGAAGATGTCGGGGTTGAGCTGGCGGAGGTCGGCGACGGCGATGCCGTGCTGCTGGGCGATGGAGGACGGGGTATCTCCGGCGGCGATGATGTAGGTCGCGCCCTGCGGCAGCTGGAGCGTCTCACCGGGGAAGAGGCCGGCGCGGGGCTGGCCGTCGGCGGTGAGGAGCTGCATCGTCGCGACGCCGCGCTTCTCTTCGTAGGTGTACTTCAGCCCGTTGAGGTCGGCGATGATGACGGGGCCGACGAACTGGGCATCGGCGATCTTCCGCAGGGTCTCGTTGTCCTTGTAGACGGTGTAGACGTAGCCGTTCGGCATCGCGCTGAAGCCCGGGATGCGGACGCGCGTGTACTTCGGCAGGACTTCGTCGACGTTGCGGTTGCCGTTGGCGGCGGAGATCTCGGCGTAGCCGATGCCGTGCTGGCGGGCGATGGTGGTGAGGGTATCGCCGCTGACGAGGGCGGTGAGCTCAGTATTCAGGTTGTGGGCGAAGTGCTCGGCTTCGAGCCACCACTTGGAGGTGGGGACGCCGTCGACTTCGGTGTCCTCGGGCGCGGTGATGAGGTTGATGAGGTGTTCGATCTGGATGGTATTGAGCGAGCCGCCGTTGGTGTTGAGCCAGGCGGGCATGCGGGTGCCGGCGCGGCCGCAGTAGAGGGTGCGGCGGAGCATCGCCTTATTGGCGGCGAGGACGAGGGGATCCTGGTTCTTGAACTCCGGCGTATCGAGCGGGAGGCCGACGCCGCCCTCGCCGCGGTTGCCGTGGCAGGTGCGGCAGTTGTTCGCGTAGAGGAGGGCGCCCCGCTCGCGGGACTGGTCCATCGTCCAGGTCTGCTGCGACTCCGAGCGAACGGGGAGGTCGATGGCCGCGTAGGCTGCGCAGCCGCCGACGGTCATGAAGAGGAGGGCGACGATCAGGATGATCTGCTTTTGGGTGTTCAATCGAACCTCCTCTTCCTACGCGTAGGGCACGGCGCGCAGCGGGTTATCGGCCGAGCCGCTGGTGATCTGGCCGGTGTTGACGTTCACGGAGCCGTCGGCGTTGACGGTGAGGCGCATGGTGTCCATCGGGCGCGGCGCGGGGCCGTACACGCGGATACCGGCCTTGGAGTAGGTCGAGCCGTGGCAGGGGCAGCGGAACCAGCCGATGATGCCCGGGAAGTTCACCTGGGCGCCGTTGAAGGCCGGGTTCCACGGCACGGTGCAGCCGAGGTGGGGGCACTTCCAGTAGAGGGCGAGGAGGCCGCCGGTGCCGCCGACCTGGAGGACGTCGCCCTCCGGGCCGTTGAGGTTGACGAGCCAGAACTTGCCCTCGGGGATGCGGACCGGGTCGGCGCCGGGCCGCGGGATGCGGTCGGCGGTGACGGTCACGGTGCCGCCGAAGCCGCTCGGCCGGCGGAGGTTGAAGAAGCCGAGGAAGCTGGCGATGAGGCCGCCGGTGAAGAGGGTGAGGCCGGCGAAGGCGCTCACGCGGAGGAACGAACGGCGGGCGAGCTTGCGGGCTTCGATCTGGCGTGCGCGTTCGATGCGCCCGGTGGCGCGGGGTGCGGTTTCAGCTGCCATGTCAGTGTGCCTCCTGCCCCGGGATGCCTTCGCTCACCTTGAGCTGCCACGGGAGGACGAGCTCCTGGCCCTGGCCGCGGAAGGCGGTGCCGACGAGGGTGAGGACGCCGAAGACGACCACGAAGCCGGTGAAGAGCGCGAGGAGCGCGTCGCGCCGGCTGACCACCCAGCCCATCCGCCAGAGGGTGTAGATGAGGAGGCTCGGCAGGCCGACGAGGGCGACGATCGGGATCGCCTGCTCGACGAGCCAGCCGGGGAAGTCGAGGTGCTGGAAGGTGGTGGGGCCGCCGCGGCCGGTGCCGTCGAGGATGCGGAGTTCGAACGGCAGGTAGGTGATGCTGTGCGACCATTCAGGCCACGGCAGCTGCGACTGCATGGAGCGGACGTTTTCGAGGAAGCGGAAGGTATCGCCGCCGGAGAGCCCGAACCAGGCATGGAGGAAGTAGGCGACCTTGCCGGTGTCCCAGAGGATGAGGATCCAGGTGCCGACGAAGGCGACGATACCGGAGACGATGGTGATGCGCCAGGCGTTTTCGGTGGCGAACCATGCGCCCTGGCCTTCGTTATCGCGGTCGAAGTAGGGGAAAGCGGCGAGGAGGATGAGCCAGACGGTCGGCACGATGATGCCGGCCATGGCGGCGTTCATGTGGAGCAGGAGCTCCTGCAGGTTGAGGAGGTACCAGGGCGCCTTGGAGGGGTTCGGCGTGACGTCGGGGTTCGCCTGGTCGAGCAGCGGCGCGTTCATGAACGTCGACAGGATGAGGAGGCCGACGGTGAAGACGAGCGCCGAGATGAATTCGACGAAGATGAGGTCGGGCCAGACGAGGACCTCTTCGTCGCGCGCGCGGGGCTGAGGCCGCGCGACGGGCCGAGCTACGACTGCGGTTGCCATGCGTTCCCCTCTCTCAACCTGGAGTGTGGCGGCGGCTTAGAGCGGCCGCGCGAGGCCGCCGTCGCGGCGGATGCGCCAGAAGTGCACGGCCATGAAGATGGCGGCGAGCAGCGGCAGGCCGATGACGTGGAGCGTGTAGAAGCGGATGAGCGCGTTCGGGCCGACTTCGAAGCCGCCGAGCATCCAGAAGCGGGTCTTCGGGCCGAGGACGGGCGCGGAGCCGGCGATTTCGGAGCCGACGGTGATGGCCCAGAAGGCGAGCTGGTCCCACGGCAGGAGGTAGCCGGTGAAGCTGAGGAGGAAGGTGAGGACGAGGAGGATGACGCCGACGACCCAGTTGAATTCGCGCGGGGGTTTGTAGGCGCCGGTATAGAAGACGCGCATCATGTGGAGGAAGACGAGGATGACCATGGCGTGGGCCATCCAGCGGTGCATGTTGCGCATCAGCTGGCCGAACTGGACGGTGGTGGTGATGTTCTGGATATCGAGGTAGGCCCGCTCGACGGAGGGCACGTAGTAGAACATCAGCAGGATGCCCGTGACGGTGAGGCCGAGGAACATGAAGAAGGAAAGGCCGCCCAGGCAGTAGGTGTGGGTGATTTTGACGTGAGTGCGGTGGATGCGGGTGGGGTGGAGGTGGAGGAACACGTTCGTCGCAACGATGAGCATCTGGTTGCGCGGCGTGTTCGGGTAGCCGGTGCGGAAGATGGACTTCCAGACGTAGTTATGGAAGAGCTTGTCGTAGATCTTGTCGGCGAGCGTTGGCTTGGGCGGTGCTTCGACGGCCATGTTCCTTCCTTACCTCTGCCACCACTGCCCGAAGAGCACGAGGATCCCGAGCATCGCGGTGATGGTGATCGCAACGATGACGAGTTCGAGGGGCTCTGCGAAGTCGTGCGGTAGATTAGCCCATTCCATGCGGCCGGCCTCCCCCTCCCCGGCTCCGGGGCGCAAGGAGCCCCGGTACGGGTACTTTGTGAATCCTGTAGCAAGGCAGAGTTATACCATCGGCCCCGTACCGGATCAAACCGGGAAGGCCCGGATGGGGGCCGCGCTTACGTTCTCCGTGAAGGCGGCGCGGAACCTTCACGGCGGGGCCGCCCCGGGGCGCCGCCGCCGGAAGCGCATCCGGGCGAGCCCGCGGATGTCTTCGAGGGCGGTGCTGACGATTTTGACCTTCGTATCCGGGTCTTCGACCCAGCGGACGGGGAGTTCGCAGATCTTGAGGCCGGCCTGCTGGGCGAGGATGAGGAGCTCGGTATCGAAGAACCACATCCGGTTTTCGATGTGGGGGACGACGAGCTGGACGGCGCGGCGGTTGAGCGCTTTGAAGCCGCACTGGGCGTCGGTGATGCGGAGCCGCGGGAAGGTGAGGCGGATGAGGGCGACGTAGCCGCGGCTCGTGATTTCGCGCTTCAGCTGGCGCTTCACCTTCGCGCCGCGGGCGAGGCGGGAGCCGATGGCGACATCGCAGCCGCGCTCCGCGACCATGGCGATGAGCTCGGGCAGGTGGGCGAGGTCCGTCGAGAGGTCGACGTCCATGTAGCTGACGATGTCAGCGTCGCTCTGGAGCCACGCTTCGCGGAGGGCGAGGCCGCGGCCTTTGACTTCGAGGACGAGGGCGTGGACGCGGTCGTGCTCGGCGGCGAGACGGCGGGCGAGCTCGGAGGTGCCGTCGGTGGAGCCGTTATCGGCGATGACGAGCCGCCAGTCGTACTGGGGGTTCTGGTCGAAGAGGGCGAGGGTGGCGAGGGTGCTCTGCTCGAGGACTTTGACCTCGTTGTAGCACGGGATGACGACGTCGACGCGGGGCCGCGGCGCGGTCATGGGGTGATTGTGGGGCCGGGCGGCCGGTGTGTCGATGAGCGGGAACCGGGAGGCGGGAACCGGGAGCCGGGAGGCGGGAGGCGGGAGGCGGGAACCGGGAGGCGGGAGGCGGGAGGCGGGAGCCGGGAACCGGGAGGCGGGAGGCGGGAGGCGGGAGCCGGGAGGCGGGAGGCGGGAGGCGGGAGGCGGGAGAGAGGATAACCTCCAACCTCCAACCTCCCGACCCGGGCGGGGCGGACCGGGGGCGGCAGGGCGGAGCGCTGTTCCCGGATGTTTCCCTTCACGGCGGCGGCGGGCTGCCGACACTCATTGCGTGATGGGTAAGGATGCTGCCGCGCTGCTCTCGAGGATCGACGACCTGCCGCCGCTGCCCGCCGTGGCTGCGCGCGTCATGGGCATGGCCGAGGACGACCGGACGAGCGCGATGGACCTCGCGCAGGTGCTGGCGACGGACCAGGCGCTGACCGCGAAGCTCATCCGGATTTCGAACTCGGCCTTCTACGGCTTCGCGCGGCGCGTTTCGACGGTGCGCGAAGCGGTGGTGCTGCTCGGCTTCAAGCAGGTGCGGCAGGTGGCCATCGGCGCGAGCCTGATGACGACCTTCCGCAAGCTGCCGAACGAATCGTTCGACCTCGACCTCTTCTGGGGGCACAGCGTGGCCGTCGCGGTGGCCGGCGAGGCGCTCGCGAAGAAGTCGTTCACGGTGAAGCCGGAGGACGCCTTCACGGCCGGCATCCTGCACGACATCGGGCGGCTGGTGATCCGGCAGGTGATGCCGGCGGAGTTCGAAGAGGCGGTGCAGATGGCCCGCCGCGGCGAGGCGCCGCTCCACATCGCCGAGCTGATGACGACGGGCTACGCCCACGACGAAGTCGGCCGGGCGCTGGGCGAGCTGTGGAAGTTCCCCGGCCACCTCGTGGAAGCGGTCCAGTGCCACCACGACGAAACGCTGACCCCGGAGCAGGATGGGCTGGCGGGGGTGGTGGCGCAGGCGAACCGGCTGGTGCTCCACTATGGGCTCTTCTGCGGGTACGACGTGGAGGGCGGCGAGGTGGCGCCGCTGCCGCCGGACCTTGCGGCGGTGGAAGCGGCCTGCGGCGGCATCGAGCGGGTGCTGAACCGGGCGTTCTCCTTCATCGAAGCGGCCTCGGGCACGCCCGACAACTGGTACGCGCGGGCGAGCTGACACGGGCCCGGCGGGGCGCGCTAGGATGCGCGCATGGAGCCTGCCACGCGGGAGGATAGGCGGGACCCCTGGCGGCTGTGGTTCGCGGCGAGCGTCGCCGCCTGCTGCCTGAGTTTCGGCCTGCTCGCGTGGTCGATCGTGGCCGCGCTTGCCGGCAACGGGGAGGGCCGGGCTGCCGATGCCCCGGGCGCTGCACCATCGCCGACGCCGACGCCGGCGCTCCGCTACCGCGGCGCCCTGCCGGCCGGGGCGGCAGGCCTCGGGCTCCAACCGACGGGCCCGGCGGAGACGGCCGACCTCGCGTTCGAACCCGCGCAGCCGGGCGAGGGCGTGCCGGTGCGGATCTTCGTCGCCGTTGCGGCGCCGGGCGCGGGCGTGGATGCGCTCAGCCGCGATGAGCTGGCCGCGGCCCTCCGGGGCGATGCGGCGAGCTGGGCGGCCTTCGGCGGCTTCGACCGGCCGATCGCACCGGCGTTCGTCGGGGAGCCGGCCGAGGCGCAGGGCATCCTCGCCGGGCTCGGGGCAGGCAAGTTCGACCTCTCCCGGTTCCGCTTCTTCGCCACCGCGGAGGATCTCCGCGCGGCGCTCACGCTCGAATCGGGCATGCTCGCCATCGTGCCGTTCGAGGGGCTGCGGCCGCCGATGGTCGCGCTCGCCGTGGACGGCGCGGACCCGGCCCGGGGGTACGTCGACCCGCACGCGTGGCCGCTCGCCGAGCGCGCGGCGGTGCGGGCGCTGACGCCGGCCGGCGAAGCAGCCCGGGCGCGGATCGAGGCGGCCATCGCGTGGGAGCCGCCGCCGGTGACGCGGGTGGTCGCGACGGGCGACATCCTGATGTCGCGCTGCACGCTCACCGCCATCCGGGCGACGGGCGACTGGGCGAGCCCGCTCCGGTCGCCGGTGGGCGATTTCCTCGCTGCGGCGGACATCGCCGCGGGCTCGCTCGACGGGTCGATCCAGGACTACGCGGAGCCGTACGGCTGCGTGAGCACCACCAACCTCACCTCGCCGCCGGAGGTCATCGCGGCGCTCACGCATGCCGGGTTCGACGTGCTGACCGTGGCGACGAACCACGTGTTCGACTGCGCCGACGGCGGCTGCGGGGCGAAGGCGATGCTGCGGACGATCGAGCTGCTGCGCGCGGCGGGCATCGCGACGGTCGGCGGCGGGCGCAACCTCGACGAAGCGCTGGCGCCAGTGATCATCGAGCGAAACGGCGTGCGCTTCGGCTTCCTCGGGTTCGACGACATCGCAGCGGAGGACATCGGGGCGACGGAGACGGAACCGGGCACGGCGCCGCTGGATGATTCGTACGCGGACGAGAAGTCGACGCCGCCGCGGGAGCCGGCCTTCTACAAGCCGGCGGAGATGCTCTCGCTGACGCGGTTCGAGGCGGCCATCCGGGCGCTGAAGGCGGAGGCCGATGTGGTGGTCGTGCTCGTGCAATCGGGCTACGAAGACACGCACGCGCCGAGCCCGCGGAGCATCAAGGCGCTGCGGGCGGCCGCCGATGCGGGCGCGGACCTCGTGGTCGGGAACCAGGCGCACTGGGTGCAGGCGGCGGAAGTGCGGGGCGGGACGTTCATCGCCTATGCGCTGGGGAACTTCATCTTCGACCAGCGGTGGACGCCGGAGCACACGCAGGGCTACCTGCTGGAGGCGACCTTCCACGGCGCGAAGCTGGCGACGATCCGGATGCTTCCTTATCAAATCGAGGGCCAGTACCGGCCGATGTTCGCCGAGGGCGCTACGCGGCTGAAGATCATCGGCGACGTCATCGGGACGCCGGTGGAGTGAAGCGGGAGGCGGGAGCCGGGAGGCGGGAAGCGGGAGACGGGAGGCGGGAAGCGGGAGACGGGAGGCGGCAGGCGGGAGGCGAGAGGCGGGAGGCGGGAGACGGGAACCGGGACGCGGGAGCCGGGAGACGGGTGAATTCGACGGTTCGGGTGGGCCTCGCCGGCCCTCCGCGGGCACGGAGGCCCGCGACTACGGAGGTGGAAGGTTGCAGTTGGGAGTTGGGAGTTCGGCGGCGGGAGCCGCGAGAGAGGATGACCTCCAACCTCCAACCTCCAACCTCCAACCTTCGCTTCTCCCTTTCTCCCGCTCTCCCCTTCTCCCTTTCACCCCGTCTCCCTCCCCGGCCTCAGCGCCGGAGCGGAAGGGCCGATATACTGGGAGTAGCCGTCACCGCAAGGAGGCCGGAGGGGATTGCTCCCGGAAAGCGATAATCCGCGCGAGGCCTGCGGCGTCTTCGGGGTCTACAGCCCCGGCGATGACGTTGCAAGGCTGACGTTCTATGGGCTCTATGCCCTCCAGCACCGGGGCCAGGAAAGCGCCGGCATCGCCGCCAGCAACGGGGAGGATTTCAGCCTCCGGACCGGGATGGGGCTCGTCGCGCAGGTCTTCGATGAAGAGGACCTCGCCTACCTGAAAGGCCACATCGCCATCGGCCACACCCGCTACAGCACCGCCGGCGGGTCGCTCGCCTGCAACGCGCAGCCGATCGTCGTCCACGACCGCGAGACGGGCGAGCCGATTGCGCTGGGCCACAACGGCAACCTGACGAATGTCGACATCCTGCGCGAGGACCTCGAGGCGCAGGGCATCCAGTTCGAATCGACGGCCGATTCGGAAGTCATCGCCCACCTGTTCACGATCGCGCCCGGCCGGACGATGGAGGAGCGGTTCCACTACGTGATGCGGCGGCTCGAGGGCGCTTACAGCGTGGTGATGATGACGAAGGACCGGCTGTTCGCGATGCGCGACCCGATGGGCGTGCGGCCGCTCTGCCTCGGCCGGCTGGATGGCGGCTGGGTCGTGGCGTCCGAATCGTGCGCGCTCGAGCACCTCGGCGTGCCGATGGAGCGGGAGATCCAGCCGGGCGAAGTGGTGGTCATCGACGCCAACGGCCCGGCGAGCTTTTTCCCGGCGGCGCCCGCGCGGAAGCGGGCGCTGTGCACGTTCGAATACACCTACTTCGCGCGGCCGGACAGCCGCATCGGTGGCCAGCTCGTCTACCCCGCGCGGGAGGAGATGGGCGCGACGCTGGCGCGGGAGCACCCGGTGGAGGCGGACATCGTCATCGGGGTGCCGGATTCGGCGACGCCGGCGGCGATCGGCTACGCGCGGGCCTCGGGCATCCCCTACCGCGAAGGGCTCGTGAAGAACCGGTACGTGGGACGGACGTTCATCCAGCCGGACCAGCGAATCCGGGAAGCTGGCGTGAGCCTGAAGTTCAACGCGCTCAGCGATGTCCTCGCCGGCAAGCGGGTGGTGCTCGTCGACGACAGCATCGTGCGCGGGACGACGACGCCGCGGGTCATCCAGCTGCTGCGGCGGGCGGGCGCGAAAGAAGTGCATATGCGGATCACGACGCCGCCGATCGTGTCGCCCTGCTTCCTCGGGGTGGACATGGCGACGAAGGCGGAGCTCATCGCGGCGAACCATTCGATCGAAGAGATCCGGCAGCACATCGGGGCCGATTCGCTCGGCTTCCTCAGCCTCGAAGGGCTGAACCGGGCGACGGGGCAGGACCCGAACGACCTCTGCAACGCCTGCTTCACGGGGGTGTACCCGCTGAACGTGCAGATGCAGATGGAGAAGCTCGAAGCGGAGCGCGGGCGGGAGCCGGCGCTGGCCGCGGCGGAGAGCCTGCACCGGGCCGGCCGGCCGTAGCGCGGCCATTCGCGGGTAGCAGGGCGCGCGCCGCTTCGCGTAAGGTGGAGCGGATGGGAGTGCTCGGCGATATCCGGGATGACATCCGCGCGGCGATGGAGCGCGACCCTGCGGCGCGCTCGGCGATCGAGGTCGCCCTCTTCTACCCGGGCTTCCACGCACGGCTGGCGCACCGGCTGGCGCACGCGCTGCACCGGCGGGGCGTGCCGCTCCTGCCGCGGGGCATCATGCACGTGGCGCGGTTCTTCACGGGCATCGAAATCCACCCCGGCGCGAAAATCGGCCGGCGGTTCTTCATCGACCACGGGATGGGCGTCGTCATCGGCGAGACGGCGGAGATCGGCGACGACGTGACGCTCTACCAGGGCGTGACGCTGGGCGGGACGAGCACCCGGCGCGTGAAGCGCCATCCGACGCTGCGCGACCGGGTGACTGTGGGCGCGGGGGCGAAGGTCATCGGCGCGGTGGAGATCGGCGAGAACGTCCGCATCGGCGCGGGCAGCGTCGTCGTGACGAACGTGCCGCCGAACGCGACGGTGGTGGGCGTGCCGGGCCACATCGTGGCGTTCCACGATGATTCGAACGGGGCGATCCAGCGGCTGCCGGACCCGGAGTGGGAGCGGCTGAACGACCTCGACCGGCGGATGGACGAGCTGCGGCGGCAGATCGCGCACCTGGAAGAGCACCTGGCGCAGCTGCACGAGCAGCACCACGACGTCCAGCCGGCGCCGGGCCCGGCGGGGGAGCGGTGAGGTGGGCTGGGAGGAGCGGGCGCGGAAGCTGGAGGCGCGCCGGCGGCGGATGCCGGTGAGCGGCCGCGGCCTGCTGACGGTGGAGCCGCACGCGATCAAGAAGCGGCTGGAGCGGCTGGCGAACGGCAAACGGCCGGGCCGGCCCGGCCGCAAGGGGCCGAAACGCGCCTGAGCGGGCCCGCTGCTAGGATGGCGGGCATGGATCTCTCGCAGTACCCCCTCGAAGCGCTCGCCGACAAGGTCGGCACCCCGTTCTACTTCTACGATGCGGCGATCATGGACCGGAAGTTCGCCGAGCTGGCCGCGTTGACGGCCGGGCCGGGGCTCCACTGCCGGTATGCGGTGAAGGCGAACCCGGCCCGTCCGGTGCTGGAGACGGCGCGCCGGCACGGCCTCTGGATCGACGCGGTCAGCGGCAACGAGGTGCTGCGGGCGAAGGCGGCCGGCTTCCCGATGGGCCACGAGCCGCCGGTGGTGATGTACACGGCAGACGTGTTCCGCGACAACGCGCTGCAGGTCGTGCTCGAGGAGGGCATCCTGCCGAACGTCGGCTCGCCGGGGATGATTCGCGACCTGGCGGAGGCAGGCTACCGGGGCCCGATCGCGATGCGCATCAACCCCGGGTTCGGGCACGGGCACGTGCAGGCGTGCGATACGGGCGGGCCTTCCTCGAAGCACGGCATCTGGTACGAAGACCACCTCGCCGCGAAGCGGCTGGCGGACGAGGCGGGCTTCCCGGTGGTGACGCTGCACGCGCACGTGGGCACCGGGCCGCAGATCCGGGAGTTCGATGAGAACATGAAGAAGCTCATCGCGCTCTTCGCCCACCTGCTGCCGCACTACCCGGAGGCGCAGGCGGTGAACCTCGGCGGGGGCATCCCGCACCCGTACCGGCCGGGTGCGCCGGCCTACCCGCTCGAGGAGTACGGCGCCATCCTTGCCGACGGGGTGCGGCAGCTGAGCGCGGCGGCGGAGCGGCCGATCGGCATCGAAATCGAGCCCGGGCGCTACCCGGTGGCAGGGATGGCGCTGCTCGTCGCGCGGGTGACGGACGTGAAGGCGACCCGGACGAACGAGAAGGGGCCGGGCCACCAGTTCATCATGTGCGATGCGGGGTTCAACGACCTCGTGCGGCCGGCGATGTACGGCAGCTACCACCGGATTTCGATCGTCGGGCGGGGCGCGGGCCGCGCGCCGGAGCCGTTCGTGGTCGCCGGGCCGCTGTGCGAGAGCGGCGACGTCTTCACGCGGGACGACCAGGAACTGCTGCAGCCGCGCGACCTGCCGCGGCCGGAGCCGGGCGACCTCGTGGTGCTGCACGATGCCGGGGCGTACGGCGCGGCGATGTCTTCGAACTACGTTTCGCTCGGGCGGGTGCCGCAGGTGCTCTGGGAGGACGGCCGGGCGCGGCTCATCGCGCGGCGGGAGACGTTCGAGGACCTCGTGCGGCGGGAGTGCGACGAGCCGGTGGCGCTGTAGCCGGGAGCGCTATTCGCCGCCGGACTTGCGGGCATCGGCGACGAGGCGGTAGCCGACGTTGCGGACCGTTTCGATGAAGGCGTGGCCGCCGACTTCGATCTTGGCGCGGATGCGCCGGATGTGAACGTCGACGGTGCGCGCGCCGCCGAAGTAGTCGTAGCCCCAGACGCGGTTGAGGAGCTGTTCGCGGGTGAAGACGCGGCCGGCGTTCATCGCGAGGAAGCGGAGGAGTTCGTACTCCTTGAAGGTGAGGACGACGGGCTCGCCGTCGACGGTGACGCGGTAGTTGGTGAGGTCGATCTGGAGGGCACCGCAGCGGATGGTGTTCTCGGCATCGACGCCGTGCTTCCGCCACAGGGCGCGTTCGATGCGGCGGGCGAGCTCTTCCGGGGGCGCGGTGAGAAGCGCGAAATCGTCGACGGGGAGGTCGGCGCTAATGCGGTCGAGCCCTTCCGGCGGGACGAGCGCGAAGAGGATGACGCCGTTTTCGCCGTAGGCGCTGGCGATGATGGAGAAGGCGGCCGGCGGGATATCGCGGAAGTCGAGGACGGCGACATCGATGCGGCTCTGGATTTCGTCGGAGGCGAGCCGCTCGGGGGCGATGACCGGGGCGTTGAAGCCGGCGCGCTCCAGCTCGGGCGCGAGGCGCGCCGCGTCCGGGTGGCGGGTAACGAGGTAAACGGTGCGCATGCCGGTGCAGTCCCCTTACCCGGGCCAGTATACGCCCGGCGGGAAGCGGGCCGGCCGCGCGCTCGATGAATTCCGTGTGAAATCTGTCACGAACCGGCAGGGGCAGCGGGCAGGTAGAGGCGGAAGGCCGAGCCGGCCCCGGGCGCGGATTCGACGACGACGGCGCCGCGGTGGCCGCGGGCGATGCCGGAGACGGCGGCGAGGCCGAGCCCGCGCCCGGTGAAGCGGGTGGTGAAGAACGGCTCGAAGATGCGGTGGTGGAGGGCCGGGTCGATGCCTTCCCCGCGGTCGATGACTTCGACGACGACGTAGTCTCCGGCGGGGAGCGGGCCGGGGTGGGCGTGGGCGAGCCCGCCGGCGGGGACCGCCTCGCGGCGGGTCCGGATGGCGACGGGGACGCCCGGCGGAGAGGCTTCGACGGCGTTCGCGAGGAGCGCGGCGACGGCGAGGCGGAGCTGGCCGGGGTCGCCGAGGACCGGCGGCAGGCCGCGGTCGAGCTGGCGCTCGACCGGGTGGTCGCGCCCGGCGGCGGCGACCGCCTCCGCGACGACGGCGTTGACGTCGACCTGCTGGCGGACGAACTGGCCGCGCCCCGAGAAGGCGAGCATCTGGCGGGAGAGGTCGGCGAGGCGGCGGGCCGCGTCTTCGATCTCCTGCAGGATGGGGCGGGCCGGGCTCTCTGCCGGCAGGTCGAGGAGGGCGAGGGCGGCGTTGCCGAGGATGCCGACGAGCAGGTTGTTGAAATCGTGGGCGACGCCGCCCGCGAGGATGGTGAGGGCCTCGAGCTTGTCGGCGCGGGCGCGGGCCTCGGCGGCGCGAACCCGCTCAGTGATGTCGAGGACGACTGCCATGAGGCCGGACTGCGCGCCGGAGGCATCGCGCAGGGGTACGTAGTGGGCTTCGTAGACGGTGTCGCGCCAGCTGCCGGTGGTGGTGAAGGCTTCGCCGGCGAGGCCGCGGCGGACCTCGGCGAGGCGCTCCGGCGCATCGCGGTTGAATTCGAAGATCGACTGGCCGACGAGTTCGCCGGGGCGGAGGCCGTAGCGGCCGAGGGCGCCGCCTTCGAGCAGGGTGTAGCGGCCCTCCATGTCGATCGCCCAGATGACGATGGGCGCGGCGGCCGCGGCCCGGGAGAGCAGGTCGCGGGCCTCGGATAGGGCGCGGCGGTCGGTGATGTCGCGGGCGACGTGGAAGGTGCCGGTGATCGCGTCGCCGTCGCGGACGGTGCGGCCTTTCACTTCGAACCAGCGGCGTTCGCCGCTCTTGAAGACGAACTCGACTTCGAGGACGGGGACGTGTTCGCCGGCCCAGATGCGGGCGAGCGCTTCGGCGACGCGCGGCCGGTGCTCGGGGACGACGAAGCTGGCCGCGGAGGAGTCGATGAGTTCGGCCGGCGTGTAGCCGGAGACCTCGTAGCCGAGCCGGTTCATCTCCGTGAAGCGGCCCTGCCGGTCGAGGCTGAACATGATGTCGTTCGCTTCTTCGACGAGGCGGCGGTAGCGGTCGGGCTCGCCGGCGGGCTCGGGGAGGAGGGTGAGGACGGCAGCGATGGCGGCCGAGCTTTCGACGGGCGCGCGGGTGAGGCGGGTGCGGGCCGGGAGGCCGCCGGGCGCGGCGCTGCAGACGAGGAACTCGCGCTCGCCGGCGAGGAGCGCGTCGATGGCGGCGGGCGCGAGGCAGGGGACCGCGCGGGCGATGGCGTCGGCGGCGGGCTCGCCGGGCTGCGCGGCCGGGTCGATGGCCGTCCAGGCGGCAGACGCGGCAGCGAGCCGGTTCGCCGTGTCGACGGCGATGACGGGCGCGGGGAGCGCATCGAGGAGGAGCGGGAGGTCGCGCGGGGCGAGCGACGGGTGGAAGCGCAACGCGGCGAGCCTTCCGGGTTTTCGCAGATTCTTTACGAAATCTGGCGCCGTTGCAAGGCCGATATTTGTCCGCGCAATGTTACGGGTTTGTTTCGTCCCCTGTTCTCGCTGCCGCCGGGCCGGGGACGAGCGGCAGCGCGCTCCGGGAGGCGTGGAGGAAGGGGGCGGGAGTTCCCCGATTCGCGGGGCGCGGCGGGCGGCCGAGGATCGAACCTGCAGGGCAGCCGCAATCTCCTTCGCGGCTGCCTAAAGATTGCCACCGGAGCAGGGGGTCTCTCGACTGTGAAACTGTCTCTTTCCGCGAAATTGTTCGGAGGGTTCGCGCTGGCCGTCGTGCCGGCCATCGCCATCGCCTTCGTCGGCTGGACGCGGCTCGACCAGGCCGCCAAGGATGAACACCGGCTCGCCGACGAAGGCGTGCAGGCGACGATGCACATCACGGAGTCGCGCCGCGGCTTCGAAGTTGGCATCACGAAGGCGGGGCTGCTCGCTTACACGACGGAGCCGGCCGCGTTCACGAAGCTCCGCGAGGAGATTTCGCAGAGCCTCGGCCACGGCTCGCAGCAGTTCCGCGAGCTCGAGGCGCACATCAAGTCGCCCGAGGGCAAGGCGAAGTACGAGGAGGCGCGGACAGCCGTGGTCGCCTTCGAAGACTTCGCGACGAAGTACGGCGAGGCGCTCGACAAGAAGGACACGGCCGCGCTGCTGAAGCTTGCCGAGCAGTCGCCGACGGTCATCGGCAACATGACGACGAAACTCGAGGAGCTGAACACGTACGTCGGCCAGCGGGCGCAAGAGGTGGCCGAGGACGGCGAGAACTCGGCGAACCAGGCGAAGCTGCTGATGGCGATCCTCGGGGTGGTCTCGGCGGCCGTGGCCGGCGGCGTCGGCTTCTTCATCGCGCGGCGGGTCGTCGCCGGCATCCGCGAGGCGACCGAAGCGGCGCACCGGATCGCGAAGGGCGAGACGGACGTGACCGTCGAGGTGCGGTCGAACGACGAAATCGGGGAGCTGGCGCAGGCGTTCGGCGAGATGACCGGCTACCTGAAGGAGATGGCCGCGGCGGCCGCGGCGGTGGCGAACGGCGACCTCACCTCGCAGGTACGGCCGCGCAGCCACGGCGACACGCTCGGGACGGCGCTGAACGGCATGGTGACGAACCTGCGCGAGATGATCGGCAACGTGCGCAAGGGCGCCGCGGCGATCACCGAGGCGGCGGAATCGCTGCGCGGCTCCTCCGACCAGATGGCGACGGCCACGGGCCAGATTGCGAACGCCATCGACGAAGTGACGCGGAGCGCGGTGGCGCTGAGCGGGCTCTCGCAGGAGAGCGCGCGCGAAGTGGAGCAGCTGGCGAGCGGCTCGCAGCAGCTGGCCTCGACGGCGGCGACCTCGGCCGATTCGGCGAAGCAGTCGCGCGTGGTCGCGGCGGAGATCGGCGAGCGGATCCAGGCCGTGGCGGCCGCGTCGGAGGACGTGGCCCGTTCGGCGGAGGAGTCGCGGCTGGCGGCCCAGCGCGGGCAGGAAGCCGTGGCGCAGGCTGTGGCCTCGATGGAATCGATTGCGGCGGCCGTCGAGCGCGCTTCGAAGACGGTGGACATGCTCGGCGAGTACGGCCAGCAGATCGGCGACATCGTCAAGGCGATCGACGAGATCGCGGCGCAGACGAACCTGCTCGCGCTGAACGCGGCGATCGAAGCCGCCCGGGCCGGCGAACAGGGGCGCGGGTTCGCGGTCGTTGCTGAGAACGTCCGGTCGCTGGCGGAGCGTTCGAGCGCCTCGACGAAGGAGATCGCGGACCTCATCGCGAAGGTGCAGCAGGGCACGCAGGAGGCCGTCGAAGCGATGGCGGCGGGCGTGCGCGACGTCGAAGCCGGCCGGGGCATCACGAGCGAAGCGGGCCGCGCGCTCGATTCGATCATCGCCTCGGTGCAGGAGTCGGCCGTCCGGATGGCGCAGATTGCGCGGGACGTGCAGGGGCTGGCCTCGGGCGCGGAGCGGATCGTGACGTCGGCGGAGCAGATCGCGACGATGGCCGGCGAATCGGCGGAGGGCGCGACCTCGATGGCCTCGGCGACGAGCCGGGTGACGGACGCGATCATCCAGGTCTCGGCGACGAGCGAGCAGACGAGCGCGTCGGCGGAAGAGGTCTCGGCCTCGACGGAGGAGCTTTCGGCACAGGCGCAGGAACTGGCGGCGACCGCGAGCCAGATGCGGGAGCTGGCGGAGGCGCTGAACTCGGCGACGGCGCGGTTCCGGCTCGCGTAGGCCGGGAGCCGGGAGCCGGGAGCCGGGAGCCGGGAGCCGGGAGCCGGGAGCCGGGAGCACGATGGTTCATGTGCGGCGGGGGCGCAAGGCTGCGCCCCCGCCGTTCGTTGCTGGCGGAACCGTTCGATGTTTTTCCGCCGTGGAGCGCGACGCGGGGTGAGCGGCTGGCACGGCTGGCGCCGCGCGGGATGGCTGGCCGCCTTCGGCGGCGGCGCCGCGGGATGCCGCCGCTCCGCGGCGGCGGCGGAGGGGAGGTGGGAGGTGGGAGGTGGGCGCTGGGAAGTGGGAGTTGGGAGTTGGGAGCGTAACGCGCGTCCCGCGGCCGGCAACCTCCAACCTTCAACCTTCAACCTCTACGGGGAGTAGAGGGCGACGAGGCGGCCGGGGAAGAGGGCGCGGGCGCGTTCGAGCGCTTCGCAGGGGCTGCTGGAGGCATCGAGGCCGAGCGGGAGCCAGCCGCCGGGGCGGTCCGGCGATGCGCCGGGCTCGACCACCCGGACGGTCCAGCCTTCGGGTGAGCAGCGAACGAGGACACAGGTCGCGGTAACGGCTGACATGCCCCCATGGTCGGGCGGCTACTGCGAACGGTTGACGATCGAGGGGCCCGGGTTTCGTGGCCGATGGGCCGAAAAACCCGGCCGCGCGGGGTTCAGCCCCGGAGGAGCTTCGCGAGGCCGCGGAGGGTGAGCCACCCAGCGAACGCGCCGGCGAGGACGAGCGGCACGAGCGCGGCCGGGTCCTTGATGCGGTGGAAGGTGGCCTGCCCGTCCTGGATTTCGATGTAGCCGACCGGGCTGGCCATGACGCCGCCGCCGGCGCCGGAGCCTTCGCCGATGTCGCCCTCGTCGCCGTCGTCGTCGATGCCGCGGCCGGCGCCGCCGCCGAAGCCCCAGCGGACCTTCGCGACGGGCACGACGGTGACGCCGTCGCGGTCGACCGGGTCGCCGAAGACAGCGGCGGCGCTGGCGTGGAGCCCGATGCGGGCGGCGATGCGTTCGACGAAGGAAGCGGAGGCGCCGGAGGCAGCTTCCTGGGCTTCGCGGAGGACGCGGGCGAGGTCATCGGTCATGGGAGGCACCTCCCGAACGGGATAGGGGCCATGGTGCGCCCCGCCCGGGCGCATGGCAAGCCGGGGGATGCAGAGATTCGGCTACTTGAAGCGGTAGGTGATGCGGCCGCGGGTGAGGTCGTAGGGGGAGAGTTCGACGAGGACGCGGTCGCCGGTGAGGATTTTGATGTAGTTCTTCCGGATTTTGCCGCTGATGTGGGCGAGGACGAGGTGGCCGTTGGCCAGCTCGACGCGGAAGGTGGCGTTGGGGAGGGGCTGGGTGACGACGCCTTCGACTTCGATGCCGTCGTTTTCTGCCATGGTCGCTCCTTTCGTGGTGCGTGGGGATGGGGGAGAAACGGACCGCGGGCGGGGTTTGGAGCCCCCGCCCGCGGTGTGCCTGGTGCGAACCGTGCGCGCCGTTCCCGCGCGGCGCGGCGGGGGCGGATTAGAAGCGGCGGTTGCCGGAGTAGCCGCCGCCGAAGCTGCCG